>JAFRQN010000136.1 GCA_017428585.1 Bacteroidota bacterium
TGTTACAATTAGCAATGTTATTGTAAATGGTTCTACACGTGAATATACTTATTGGTTCAAACTTACTAACGAAGATAATGATGACGAACCTTCTGTATCTGCTCCTACACTTGTATATCCTACTCCAGCTTTAAAAGATTTAGATCTTACTGATCCTGTAACATTCAAGTGGAATAGAGTAGAAGGTATTTATAGATATGAATTACAGTTATCATTAAGTAATGATTTCAATTATATATATGATAATTATGAAACTAATGATACAGCTATTTCTGTTAGCAATTTAGTAGGTGGACGTACTTTCTATTGGAGAGTTGCTGGTTTCTATAATCCTTCAGAAGATCCTGTATATTCTGAAATATGGAGCTTCTCTACAAAAGAAGAAGTTGTTGATCCTCCAACTCCAGTATATCCAAGCGAAAATGCATCAAATGTATATTTGCGTGAGGTTTATAAATGGAATTCTATTTTAAGTGCTTTATATTATAGAATACAAATATCAACAACTGAGAAATTTACAACTGGTACTGTTGCAGTTGATGTAAATGAAATAGCTGATACTGTTTATTATTTAGCTGCTAATGAAGTTCTTGAAGCTAATACTCAGTATTTCTGGAGAGTAAGTGCTACATTGCCAAATGGTTCTGTTACTAATTGGTGTAATCCTGTTAAATTTACAACAGGTGAAGAATATTCAACTATTAATGAACCATCTCAATTAGCTTCATCAGTTATTTATCCAAATCCAACAAATTCTTATTTTGCAGTATTATTAAATTTATCAGCACCTGCTAATAATTTAACAATCAGCATCGCTGATATGAGCGGAAATATTATCATGACTAATAATTGTGGATATGCTGCAAATGGAAGAGCAACTTATTCTTTCAATACAAGTAATTTAAGCAGCGGTACTTATAATGTTATTTTAAATATTGATGGCAAAACTAAAGTTGAAAAATTAGTTATTGAAAGATAATTTATTTTTATAACAAATATTAAATAGAGATATAAGATTCCTTATATCTCTATTTTCTTTATTTATATGAACGATAAAATTAATTTATTTGTTTTAGGATTAGGCAATCCAGATAGTAATTATTTGAATACAAGGCATAATATAGGTTGGTCTTGCGTTGAAAAATTAATAGAACAATACGAAGGAAAAATAAATACTATAAGGAGTATTGCAAAGTATTCGATCTTAAAAATAAAAAATAAAAAAGTATTAGCAGCTATGCCATTAACTTATATGAATGCGAGTGGAATTGCAGCTAAAAAACTTTGCAGTATGTTTCAAATTCCCAGTGAAAAACTGCTTATAGTTGTAGATGAATATAACTTTCCAGTAGGTAAAATACATATAAAATCAAGCGGTAGTGATGGCGGTCATAATGGTGTTGCTTCCATAATTGAGGAATTGGGAACAAATAATTTTTATCGTTTAAGATGTGGAATTGATCGTAATTTTTCTTATGGTGGATTAATAGATTATGTTCTTTCTGACTTTTCAAATGAAGAAAAGGAAAACGTAAATAAAATGATAGATAATGTTGTTAAGGCTATAAATCATTTTACACTTTTTGAACCGGGAAGAGCTATGTCAGATATTAATTCAGGAAAAATTTTTCAAGATGAATCTAATATGAATTCTAAAAAAGAATAAAAAAATTATATTTTTCATTTTGTTTTTAATTAAAAAAATGTTATTTTTGTGTTTGTTAATTTATTAATAATAGGTATTTAAAAAGAAAAAAATGGCTCATCATGCATCGGCTCTAAAAAGAATTAGACAGAGCAGAAAAAGAAAATTTTACAACAGAGCATATAAAAAGCAATTAAGAATTGCTATAAGAAATGTTCGAGCAGCAAAGACTTACGAAGAGGGAATGGAATTATTAAATAAAATGTATAGTGTAGCAGATAGAGTATCTGCAAAAGGCATAATACATAAAAATAATGCTGCTAATAAAAAA
>JAFRQN010000137.1 GCA_017428585.1 Bacteroidota bacterium
CCCATTCTCTAGCACTTGCATTTGATTTAGGATGTAAAATAATATTGAGTTTATCTTTAGATAATAATTTATTATAATCTTCTAATAAAATCTCGTTATTATCAAATCCATAGAATTTATGTAATTCTTTTAATGTGTATTGGTTGTTATATCCAAAATACTGTGCAAAAAATAAATTTAGCTGTGTTTCATGTAAATTTGAATTTTTTCGTGATAATTTTATTAGTTTATTGCAGGTAAACCAATGATAAAATCTATTTCTTGTTCCTAATCTAATAGGAACTAATGCATCTTTTGCTAATTTGGCTATTGTTTTATTAGGAAAAACATGCAGTATAGCATCACAAGAATAGCTTTGTATTTTATTGACAGCGTCATTCCAATTTAATTTTTGTAATTCATCAAAATTAATGAATTCATCAACATGAGAACAGGTTGATACAACTGCTTTTGTATATTGTTTAGCTAAGAAATATATTTTTGCGTCAGGATATAATTCTTTAAGTATACCAGTTAATGGCAGTGTTAAAATTACATCACCTATTGCATCTGTTCTTGAAATAATAAACTTCATAAAAATACAAATTACAAAAAAAATAAATAAAAACAAAAAACGATTGTTGAATGACGATAATTAATTCTATAGTAAGATATTGTATTTGATTATGTTAAGATCTATATTATACTCCTCGTGCATTCCGATCCCAAATAACTTTATGTATTTGTATTTGTTGTCTGTATAATGAATTTGTAGATAGAATTAATTCTGCTAATTCCTTATGAGAAAATAACGTGTCTACTGCTGAAAATAATATATTCTTGGTTTTGTTTAATAATTTATATTGTTGTATAATGTTATGGCTCCATTCAAAATCATTTTTACTTGATATAACAAATTTTATTTCATCATTTTCTGTGATATAATTAAAATTATCAAATAAATTATGTTTTGACATATTAGAATCTGGACATTTTACATCTATTATTTTAATTATCTTGTTATTTAAATTACTTACGGAAATACTTCCATTGGTTTCTATTGCTATAGTAAAATTTTGATTTGTTAAATAATTAATTAAGTCAATAGAATTTTGCTGCAATAAAGGTTCGCCGCCTGTAAATTCAATAAAATTACATTTATATGATTTAATTGTTTTAATTATTTCTTCAAAACTAATATTTTGACCATCACTAATTTTTTTAGCATATAATGTGTCGCACCATTTGCAGTCTAAATTGCAGCCAGCTAATCTTATGAACACGCAGGGAAGTCCTGCTCGAGTTCCTTCGCCTTGTATAGAATAAAATATTTCAACAATATTTAATGTTTTTGATAAAAATTCTTTATTCTGAATCATATTTCAAAATATCTATAAAAATATATTTTTCAGTATTGATAATGGTAATTTAATATAATACAAAAATAATAATATATTATTGTTTTTTATATATTTTCTTTTGAAATTTGAAATAATAAGTTTAATTTTGTATTTCTATAAATTATCAAAAATTTGTTTTTTGGTAACGAATAATGTTTTAAAAATATAAAATTTTAATAAAGATATTTATATATAATTAAATAAAATACTTATTGAATGGAGGTGTTTTTTGAAAAAACATTTAGGCAAAATTGCACTTATTGTACTTCCTATTTTAGCAGTAATTATTTTGCTCTATCCAACTTACAATGCAAGTAGGTTAGAGAAAAAAGAGCAGGCTGCAAGAGTACAAGCAAAAAAAGCAGGAAATCCTGACGATTCATTAAAGATTATGGATGCATTCTATAAGAAATATGGTGAGGATTTAGCTGATGCGAAAAAAAGCCGTTTGAAATTAGGTCTAGATTTACGAGGCGGTATGTATGTGACAATGGAAGTAGATATCGTTAAATTAATTGAAGAATCTGCTTCTTCTGAATCAATTGATGAGACTTTTATTGAAGTTATTGAAAAAACTGCAGCAGATGTTGCTGAAAAAGAAGAAAGTTCTGCTATAGATATTTTCTTAGATAACTTTGATAAAATTGCACGTCCAAAGGGTAAAACACTTCTAAATTATTTTGAAGAAACTGGTGATTTCTCAGATAATTCAGAAGAAAAAATTATAGAAAAACTTAATGATAACGCTGATCAAGCTATAGACCAAGCTCGTGAAGTTATTAGACAACGTATTGACCAATACGGTGTAAGTGAACCTAGTATTCAAAAAAGCGGCGTTAGACGTATTGTTCTTGAATTGCCAGGTGTGCAAAATCGTGCAGAAATGATGAATCTTTTACAAACAACTGCAAGACTTGAATTTAAATTAGTAAGAAATGATGAAAATATTGTTAAAGCATTTGCTAAGATTGATAAATATTTAAGTCTTAAAAACAAAGGTATGTCTGCTGAAGAACTTGAAAAAAGTTTATCAGAAGATGCCAATGAAGTAGATTCTACTGCTGCAGCTGAACAAGCAGATACTACAAAGGTAGCAGAAAATAATGCTGATACTACAAAAACAGATTCTACTGCTGCTGTTGCTGCTGATACTAATAAAGATTCTGCTAACTCAAACAATCCTTATGCAGGTTTATCTGATGAGGAAGCAAGTAAAAGATATTTGGCTGATCATCCATTTACAACTTTATTCTCTACTTTCTACTTACAAGGTGTAGGTGATAGAGCTCAACTTGTAAACTTTGGTTATATTACTGATGATGTGCCAGAAGGTCAATATATGTTTAGAATTACTAAGGATTCTTTAAATAAATTCTTAGCTTATCTTGAAAGACCAGATATTAAAACTTTCTTACCTATAGATTTACAAGTAGCTGTTGATGCTAAACCTGATAGACAAATATTAAAACAATCTAATATTGAAGTTTTTGATTTCTATTCTTTGAAAAAAGATGCTGAACTTACAGGTGATGTAATTACTGATGCAAAAGCAACTTTTGATCCTACTACAAATGCTCCTGTTGTTTCTATGAGCATGAGTGCTGATGGTGCTGAAAGCTGGGCAAGAATTACTGGTGCTAACTTGAAAAAACGTATAGCCATTGTATTAGATGGTAGAGTTTATTCTGCACCTACTGTACAAAATAAAATTACAGGCGGTAATTCTCAAATTTCTGGTATGGCAAATACTGAAGAAGCTCACTTGTTAGAAATCGTGTTAAAAGCTGGTGCATTAAAAGCTCCTGTTAAAATTATTGAAGAGAGATTGGTTGGTCCTTCTCTTGGTGAAGACTCTATTAATGCAGGTTTAACTGCAAGTTTATTAGCAGTTGCTCTTGTTATATTATTTATGTTTATGTATTATTCAACAGCAGGTCTTGTTGCAGATATCGCTGTTGTTATCAACGTTTCATTGATTTTATCAGTGCTTGCTGCTTTGCATGGTACTTTAACTTTACCTGGTATTGCTGGTATTATCCTTACTATGGGTATGGCAGTGGATGCCAATGTACTTATTTTTGAACGTATTAGAGAAGAACTTGCAAGAGGTCGTTCTATTAAGGCTGCAATAGATGATGGTTTCAAAAAAGCTTTAAGTGCTATCTTAGACTCTAATATTACTACATTTATTACTGGTTTAATACTTTATTATTGTGGAACTGGTCCTATTCAAGGTTTTGCTCTTACATTAATGATCGGTATACTTGGTACTTTATTTACAGCAATTTTTGTATCAAGAGCTTTAATCCAATTATGGTTGGTTAAATTTGATACAATGAGTTTTGGTCAAGCTAAATTAAAAAATAATAATTAATAAGGAGATTGAATAATGGAATTTTTTGGTAAAACTAATATAGATTTTCTAAAATATAGAAAAGGATTTTTGATTTTTTCAATCGTACTTATTTCTGTTGGTATTATTCTTTCTGCCATATTAGGTCTTGATTATGGTATTGATTTTGAAGGTGGTACCGAATTAGCTGTATCTTTTGAAAAACCTATTAATACTGATAGAATCAGAGATGCTGTAGAGCAACTTGGTATAACTGGTTCTGAAATTAAATCATTTGGAAGTGATACTCAATATATGATTCGTATTAAACAATCATCTAAAACTCCAAAAGAAGTTGGTGAAGCTATTGACCAAGCTATTCCTGAAATTAAGATGACTGTTCTTCAAATGAATCAAATTGGTCCTAAAATCGGTAGTGAATTGCGTGGTCAAGCTATTATAGCTATGATTATAGCTCTTGCTGCTTTGTTGATTTATATCGCTTTCCGTTTCGAATTTGTTTATGGTTGTGGCGCTATTCTTGCTATTTTCCACGATATCGTTGTAACATTTACAGTTGCTTTGATTATTCATAAATTAGGCATTGTTAATATGGAAATCAATTTGACGTTCCTTGCTGCGATGCTGACTGTTATTGGTTACTCTATCAATAATACTGTGGTTATTTTCGACCGTATTCGTGAAAATAGAGAATATCATAAAGATAAATCAATCGTAAAACTTGTTAATTTAAGTATTAATGAAACATTAAGCAGAACTATTATTACTGTACTTACTACTTTATTAGTTCTTATCATGTTAATTGCATTTGGCGGTACTGTTCTTAAACCATTTGCAGTTATAATGACATTAGGTACTTGTTTCGGTGTTTATTCTTCTATTTATATCTCTACTTCTTATGTTGTATGGCAGCTCGAACGTAGAGGCGAAAACACTGCAAAAAAATAATAGTATCTACTTTTAATTTATAAAAAAAAAAGAGTTTCTTCGGAAACTCTTTTTTTTATAATTGCTGCTATATTTAAACCAATATAATTCAAAAGAATATGTATCTTATATAATATCTATGAGATTTGTCTGCATAGTAAGCAAATCTATTGTAAATAATTTATTAGATAATACTGTTCCTATACCTGTTATAATTTTAATAACTTCATTTGCTTCTATTCCGCCTATAATACATGGCAGTACTCCAAAAACACCTTTGGGCTGTGTTTTTGTTGAATTGTGTGAGGCAGAATATAGGCTGCGGTAATTAGTCTTACTGTTATAATTAAAAACTGACGCCTGACCGTTAAATTCACATATAGCTCCGTAAACGTATGGTTTGCCTAATTCTATACAGCTGTCGTTAATTAGCAGCCTCGAATCAAAATTATCTGTTCCATCTACTACTATATCATATTTTGAAATAATTTCTAAAGCATTTGATGGATCTAATTTTGTATTATAAATATCTAATTTAATAGTAGAGTTTAGTTGTTCTAAAGTTGATTTTGCACATTCTACTTTTGGCATTCCAATCATATTTTCTCTGTATAAAATTTGACGTTGTAAATTTGTTAAAGATACAACATCATTATCTATTATACCTAAATTTCCTATACCTGCTGCGGTTAGGTATAATGAAATAACAGAACCCAAGCCGCCGGCACCAACTAATAGAACTTTGGAATTATTAATTTTTTCTTGTCCTTCTATTCCTATTTCATTTAATATAATATGTCTATTGTATCGTTCTATATCCATAATACTGCCTTTTTTATAAATATAATGTAAATAAATATAAGTTTGATTTTAAAATGATATGTAAATTTACTAAATTATACTTAGATTTTATAATCAAAATTCTTATTTTTGATTATAAAATAAAAATAAATTTTTATTTTATAATATTATGATATAAAATATATTCATAATTATTGTTATAAATAAATAGTTGTATATAGTTTAAGTTTAATATATATCAATATGGCAAATATTAAAATAGAAGCTCTTATCGGTAAATCCTTTTGGAAACAAGTTGTTGATGCTGAAAAATTAAATTCTTTCAAGCGTGCTTTTACAGCATTATACAAAAATATTTCCGCTGGAAAATCAGAAAATCAACAAAAGGGATATTTTTGTGATTTCCTTAAATCTGTTTTGAACAATGAATATATGGTCAGTGAAGATTATCAGAGAATCGATTTAGTTTTACACGAAGGTGTTGATGCTGTATCTCCAATCTCTGTTATTTTTGAAATCAAAAGGATGGAAAACATCAACGAGATGGTATCCGAAGAAAATCTAAACGTTAAGTCATTGCAAGAGCTGCTGCTTTATTATCTTAGACAGCGAACAGCTGGTCAAACGCACATGCAGTATTTAATAGCTTTAGATTTTAATGATTTGTTTATATTTCCAGTTGATACATTTGAAAAGAATTTTTATAATAACAAGAGTCTTATCAAAGAATTTAAAAAATATGATGAAGAACAAATGCCGTCTATTTCAACAACAAGCGGTTTTTATGAAGAAATTGCAAGTAAATATATAGTTTCTTCCAATTTATCATATTGTCATATTCCATTAAGAGATTATTATGAAAAATATATAAACGATGACAGCAAAATGTCTGAACTATATAAAATATTTTCTGCTGAAACACTATTGAAAAAGACTGTTGTAAATGACAGCAATGTGTTAAACAGAAAATTTTACAATGAACTGCTTTATATACTTGGATTGGAAGAAAAAAAGGAAAATGGCAAAATTGTTTTGCTTCGTTCTAAGAAACAGCCAGCATCATTGATAGAAAAAACGATAACTGTATTAAAAGACAATGATAGAAACATTCGCGGCAATTTAAAGTTTGGCGAAACTTACGAAGATAGAATTTATAACGCTGCATTAGAGCTTTCTATTTTGTGGCTGAATAGAATTTTATTTTTGAAACTGCTTGAAACACAGTTATATAAATACAATAATAAAGATGATAATTATAAATTTTTGAATAATGACAAAATAAAATATTTTGATGATTTCAATACCTTGTTTTTTAGTGTCTTTGGGAAGGATTATGCTGATAGAGATTCTAATGTAGAGAAAAACTATGGACATTTGCCTTATTTAAATTCTTCTCTTTTTGAAAAATGCCAGCTTGAATGGGATACCATTACAATGGCAAATCTCAAAGATAACGATGGACTTGTTCTTCCTATTTGCAAGAGCAGCGTGCTTCCAAAAGAACCAAAACAACTGCCATTGATTCAATACTTGCTGTCATTCCTTAATGCTTTTGATTTCTCATCAGATAAAGATACTGTAACAAGCAGTGGGGACAAACTTATCAATGCTTCTGTACTTGGTCTTATTTTCGAGAAAATCAATGGATATAAAGATGGTGCTATTTTTACTCCGGGATATATTACTCAATATATCAGCAAGTTTACAATAGAAAAATGTGTTGTAGATAAGTTCAACAAGAAATATGGTTGGTCATGTTCCAATTTAACAGAGGTATATAATAATATTTGGAATAGGAATATAAGTATAAAAGAAGCCAACGATATTATTAATAATCTAAAAATACTCGATCCTGCTGTAGGAAGCGGTCATTTTCTTGTATCGGCGTTGAATGAACTCATTTATATTAAATATCAGCTTGGTATTCTGGTTGATGATTCTGGAAAAACAATAAACAGAGGAGAATATGATATTGATATAATAAACGATGAACTTGTAATAAAATCTGGTGATAAATTCTTCTCTTATAATAAAGACAATACAGAAAGCAAAAGATTGCAAAAGACAATTTTCAATGAGAAAAAATGGATAATCGAAAATTGTCTCTTTGGTGTTGATATAAATCCTAATGCAGTGAATATCTGCCGATTGAGGTTGTGGATTGAACTGCTTAAAAACGCATATTATAAGGATAATGGACAGCTTGAGACGCTGCCAAATATAGATATTAATATCAAGTGTGGAAATAGTCTTGTTCATAGATTTGATTTGGATATTGACTTGTCAGATTTGAAAGATAAAAATATTAGAGACATTGTTGTTAATTATAAAACCAATGTAAAAAAGTACAAAGGTACAAACGATAAAAATACAAAGTATGAAATAGAAGAAAGTATTAAGGCTATAAAAGACTCTTTTAAGGTTGAACTTAAAAACAATAGTAAGGAAGCCAGAGAATATGATAAAAACATAAAAGAACTTGGCAAATTGCAAACTCAAACTAATATGTTTCCTCTTACTGCTGCTGAACTTAAACGTGAAAAAGAGTTGTTGGCAGCTATAGAGAACTATGAAAATAAGTATAAAAATAAAGCGTATAACAATGCTTTGGAATGGCGGTTTGAATTTCCAGAGGTGCTTGATCAAGATGGCAATTTTGAAGGTTTTGATTGTGTAATAGGCAATCCGCCATACATACAGCTGCAAAAACTTCACGATAATACTGACGGATCAGCAGAATTATATAGAGATAATAAGTATGAAGTTTTTGAAGCAGAAGGTGATATATATTGTTTATTTTATGAATGTGGAATTAATTTATTAAAAGATGATGGTATTTTAGCTTATATTACTTCCAATAAATGGATGAAAGCAGACTATGGAAAGAAGTTAAGACAATATTTTTCAAAATGGAATGTAATAGAATTAATTGATTTAGGTGGAGATGTATTTGAAAATGCTACTGTGGATACAAATATATTGTTTATAAAAAAGAATGAAAACAATACTATTCCTGTTTTGTGTTATGATTATAATCAGGGGAAATATAATAATTTAGATGAAAATATACCGCTTGTTTCTATTGATTTTCCTAAAGATGGTTCTACTTGGTTGATAGAATCTGATATAAAAAGAAAAATAAAAAAGAAAGTTATTTCACAGGGCAAACTAGAAATACAAGATAGTAAAGAAGCTAGAAAAATTGGGAAATATGGAAAAGCTATTACAATGATGAGAGGAATTACAGTAGGTTGTAATAATGCGTTTATAATAGATAAAACCCAACGTGATGAAATTCTTAATAATTGTAAATCATTAGATGAAATAGAAAGAACAAAAAAATTATTACGTCCTATATTACAAGGGGAAAATGTAAAACATTATAGTATAAATTTTAAGGATTTATATCTAATAAATATTCACAATGGAGTTAAAGAAACAAATTTAGAAAGAGTCAAAATAGAAGAATATCCTACTGTCAAAGAATATATGGACAATTATTATGAAAATTTAGTAAAGCGTCAGGATCAAGGCGACACTCCTTATAATTTACGGAATTGTACATATTTAGGAGAATTTGACAAAGAAAAAATTATATATCCAGAAATGAATTATAATAAAATAAATAATTTTTATCTAGATAATAATAATTTCATGGGTGTTAATAGCTTGTATATACTTACAGGACAACATCTTGGTTATTTAACAGCATTTCTAAATTCAAATTTATTTAATTATTATTTTAAGGATTCTGTTATTACTCTAGGAAAAGTAAAAAGATTACTTGGAACATATATGAAAACTATACATATAAAATCTGTTACTGACCAAGAAGATAAAAGTTTTAAAGAGTTAGTATATGAAATACAAAATAAAAAGAAAAACAAGGAAGATACAACGGAACTTGAAGAAAAAATAAATAATATGATATATGAATTATACGGCTTGACAGAAGATGAAATAGAAGAAGTAGAAAAAGAAATAAAAAATAGCAAATAGAATATTTAATTAAAAAATTAGTAATAAATAAAAAAGAAGGTTTTATAAATATGAAAATTATTCATACCGCTGACTGGCATTTAGGTCAAAGATTTTATAATAATGATAGAACAGAAGAACATAAGCATTTTTTCGAATGGCTGATTGATCAAATTAAGGAAAATGATGTTGATGTATTATTAGCTGCAGGAGATATTTTTGATATATATAATCCTTCTAATATTGTCTTAAGTCAATACTATGATTTTATTGTTGATTTAACAAGACAAATTCCTAAACTGCAAGTAATAATAATAGCAGGAAATCATGATTCTGCCAGAATTGAAGTTGATAAAATACTTTTAGAAACTGTATTCCCATTTTCCATTGTAGGAACAATAGATGATTATAATAATATCGATTTAGATAAACATATTATCCCATTGAGAAATAGAACAAATGGCGAAATAGAAGCAGTTTGTTTGGCTGTGCCTTATCTTTCATCATCAGATAGAATCAAGCCTGTATTTACTAAATTGATTGATGCTGCAAAGGAAAAATACAGCGGCTTGCCATTAATAGCTATGGGTCATTTTTATGCAACAGGTGCAGAAATAGCGGAAAAACACTCTGAAAGAGTAGTTGTTGGAGGTATTGATTCTGTAGAATTAAATGATTATGATATTGATAATAGTGTAATCTATACTGCATTGGGACATATACATAAATCTCAAAAAGTAAATAAAAAAGATAATATAAGATATTCAGGCAGCCCTATCCCATTGTCATTTTCTGAAATTAATTATAATCACGGTGTAAATTTAATTGAAATAGATAAAAATAATAATTCAAAATTAATTTTCAATAGATTAGAATATATTCCTAAAATAAAATTAATTTCCATTCCAAAAGATACCTATAAGACATTTAAGGAAGTAATAGAAGATTTGAAGGAATATAATGGTTCAGAAAAAGGATATTTGCAAATCAAAGTAAAAGCTAATGAAGAAATTAATAGGAATCAAATAGATGAAATAATTAAGGATAAAAATTTAATATTTTGTAGAGCTGATGTTGAACCAGTAAATATTATTGAAAATAATATGAAATCAGAAATACAGGATATGGAGCAGTTTGAAGAACTAACGCCTATGAAATTTTTCGAAAAATTATTGAATGACAAGCATGAACAAATAGAAAATGATTGTAAAAGTAAAAATATAGATATAGAAGATTTGAAAAAAGTTTTTGAAAGTATTGTTGATGAAGTAAAAGGAGAGTAAAAAATGAAAATAGAGAAATTAGAAATTAAAAATATTACATCGATAGAATATGCAGATATTGATTTTACAAAAGATCCGTTAAAAAACGAACATTTGTTTAGTATTTGCGG
>JAFRQN010000005.1 GCA_017428585.1 Bacteroidota bacterium
CTTTAAAGTATACGTTTTTGTTTGTTTTTTATTTTAAAATTTTTAAAAAATTTTAAATATTTTTTAATTTTTTTATTTTATATAAAATTTATATTAAAAATATCTATTTCATCATAGGTATTTTTATATTAAATTTCTTAGCATTGTCTATTGCTCTTTGGTATCCAGCATCTGCATGTCTAATGATACCCATATATGGATCGTATGTTAATACTCTTGATAAACGAGTATCTGCTTCTGAAGTACCATCAGCAACAACCACCATACCAGCATGAAGAGAAAGTCCCATTCCTACTCCACCGCCATGATGGAATGAAATCCAGGAAGCACCGCCAATAGCATTTAATGCAAAGTTGAAATATACCCAGTCTGCAATAGCATCAGAACCATCTTTCATGCTTTCTGTTTCACGATGTGGTGATGCAACAGAACCGCAGTCCAAATGATCTCTACCGATAACGATAGGAGCACTAATTTCTTTATCTTTATATAATTTATTAAATAACAAGCCTGCTTTTGCACGTTCGCCATATCCTAACCAGCAAATACGAGAAGGCAATGCTTGATATTTTACTCTTGATTGTGCATTCTTAATCCAGCGATGCAAACCTTCGTCATTAGGGAATAAATCCATAATAGCTTCATCTGTTCTTGCTATATCTTTAGGATCACCAGAAAGAGCAACCCATCTAAATGGACCTTTACCATCACAGAATAATGGTCTGATGTATGCTGGTACGAAACCAGGGAAATCAAAAGCATTTGTAACATTATCTTTATCACGAGCAACACCACGAATATTATTTCCATAATCGAAAACAATAGAACCTTTGTTCTTCAATTCTAACATTGCTCTAACGTGCTTGCCGATAGATTTATATGCTTCTTCCAAATATTTATCTGGATCTGATACTCTTAATTTATCAGCTTCTTCTTTTGTATAACCTGCAGGATAATAACCATTTAATGGATCATGAGCAGCTGTTTGATCTGTTAAAACATCTGGTACTATACCACGTCTAACTATTTCTGGAAGTATTTCAGCACAGTTGCCTATCAAACCTATAGCTATAGCTTTTTTCTCTGCTTTATATTTTTCTACAAGTCTAAGAGCTTCATCTAAATTATCTACTTTCAAATCACAATATCCATCGTGAATACGTTTATCAATACGTGCTTCATCTATTTCAACTGTAATTGAAACAGCACCAGCGAAAGTAGCAGCAAGTGGTTGAGCGCCACCCATACCGCCCATACCGCCTGTAAGCAAGAAGCGACCTGATAAATCACCACCGAAATGTTGTCTTGCACATTCAGCAAATGTTTCGTATGTACCTTGCAAAATGCCTTGTGTACCTATATAAATCCAGCTGCCTGCTGTCATTTGACCGTACATAATCAAGCCCATTGCATCTAAGCGTCTAAATTCTTCCCATGACGCCCATTTTGGGACAAGATTGGAATTTGCTATTATTACGCGAGGTGCGGCTGTATAAGTTTTTACAACACCAACAGGTTTGCCTGATTGTACTAATAAAGTTTCATCTTCATTTAAATTTTTCAATGAATCTATTATTGCATCAAAGCATTCCCAGTTTCGAGCTGCCTTGCCTAAACCACCATATATAATTAATTCACTTGGTTTTTCTGCATTCTCTGGATCAAGATTATGCTGAATCATTCTATATGCGGCTTCTATCTGCCAATTTTTACATGTTAATTCTGTACCTTTTGGGACCTTTACTGTTCTCATAACTTATATTTTATTTTATTTGAAAATATTAAATTTACTATACTTTTTTGTTTTTTTCTGATTTATCTATTTTTTATTTTATAGACTTTCTAAAATACAAATATTTTATGAAATAAATATTAAAATATTTTATAAAATATTATTTTTTCTTATTTTTGCAATAAGTATTAATTATTTGAAGTTAATACATATTTATATTTTTTCTTAACAAAGCCATTGATTTATTTTGTCTAATAATTACAAAGCTATAAATTTTAAGTCTAAATTAATAAAAACAACTGGAAATATACCTGATGACGCCATTTACGGAAAGGTCATCTCTATACAATCCAATAAAGTTGTTGTAGAAACATTGGACAATAAAATCTATACTTGTACTTTACAAGGCACTATTATTTCAAACAATTCCAAATATGCCAATATAGCAACAGCAGGTGATAATGTTTGGTTTGTTCAGAAAGAAAATTCAAATCCTGCTATTATCAAAATCGACAACCGCAATAATTTCTTTTCAAGAAAAGATCCTGGAAATAGAAATAAGGAACAAATTTTAGCAGCTAATATTGATAATGTACTTATTTTCACTGCTGCTTTAAGACCTGCTCTTAATCTTAAATTCATTGATAGATTTATTATTGCAGCAACCTTGGGCGGAGTTAAACCTATTCTCTGCATCAACAAAATAGACCTATGTAATAAGGACGACAAAGAATATTTGGATGATGTTGTAAATATCTACAAAAACAACGGAATCGACGTTTTTACTCTAAGTGCATTAAATAAAATCGGCTTCGAGCCTATTTTAGAAAAAATTAAAGGAACAGAATCTGTTGTTACTGGTCCATCTGGAGCAGGAAAATCCACTTTCCTAAATACAATTTTAGGTCAAGAAGTCCAGACTGTCAGCGACATCAGTCTTAGAACAAACAAAGGAACCCATACAACCTCTTTTTCTCGTAGATACCGTTTAGAAAATTATACCAATTACAGTAGTTTCTTAAGTGATGATTATGCTAAAAAAGAGAACAAAACTGCTTTAATCGACACTCCTGGAATTAGAGAATTTGGATTATGGAATATTACTAAAGATGAATTATATTTATTCTTCCCAGACTTTATTAAATATATAAATAATTGTAAATTTGATACCTGCACTCATACACATGAACCAGGATGTGCTGTAAAAGAGGCTGTAGAAAAAGGCGAGTTATTTTATGAACGTTATGAAAGCTATTATAACTTAATGATGTACGAGTTATAAATTCCTTCGTCATAGATTTTATTACCAGAACTAAAAAAAATAATCTTATAAAATAATTATATGTATTTATAATATAATATTTTCGTATATTAATAGAATAAATAATCGAACAATAGTAGATTAATAGAATTAGTAGAGAGGGACATATGTATTTTGAACAATATCATAACAATAATAATGATTATAATAATAACAATTACAATTATAATTATAATTATAATTATGATTATTATTATGAAACTGATAATTTCAAACTAATAAATGACGACACATTTAAAATTCTGCCTAGACTATCTGATAGTTCATTTGATATGATTTTTGCAGATCCTCCTTATTTTTTATCTAATGACGGAATAAGCTGTCATTCTGGAAAAATGGTAAGTGTCAATAAAGGAAATTGGGATAAATTAACCTCTTTACATGATAAACATAATTTTAATAAAAGATGGATAAAAGAATGTTATAGATTGTTAAAAGATACTGGTACTATTTGGATTTGCGGCACACTTCATAATATCTACTCTATTGGAATGGCGTTAGAAGAGGAAGGCTTTAAAATTATAAATAACATTACTTGGCAAAAAACTAATCCTCCGCCAAATTTAGCATGTAAAACATTTACTCATTCTACAGAAACTATTTTATGGGCAAGAAAAGCTCTTAAAAATGGGAAATATGTTTTCAATTATGAATTAATGAAAAATATGAATAATGGTAAACAGATGAAGGATGTATGGACTACAGGTCTAACAAAACCAAGTGAAAAAACGCAGGGTAAACATCCAACACAAAAACCATTAGAAATACTAGAAAAAATTATTTTAGCCTCTACTAATAAAAATGATCTAATTTTAGATCCATTTTGTGGAAGCAGTACAACTGGAATTGCAGCATATAAACTGCATAGACGTTATATTGGTATTGATAACGAAAAAGAATATTTAGATCTATCAATTAGAAGATATAAAGAAATAGAAGGAGTTCAAGAATTACAGGAATTACTGCAATGAGAAAAAAAAGATTATTTTCAGAATGGATTGAAACCTTTACTGATACAATAGCTAACTATAATTATTTTATAGATATTCA
>JAFRQN010000138.1 GCA_017428585.1 Bacteroidota bacterium
AACACAACACAACACAACACAACAAGTTGTGTAAAAGTTGATAAAGAAATACTCAAGAGTATTCCAAAAGATTCTCATTCTGCAGAAGAACTGAAAAAATTTAAGGAAGAATTATTAATACTTATTAAGTATTGTAATGAACATAAAAACTGTAAAGAAGAGGATCTAAAAACAAAAATAAGAGATTTTTTAATAATATTATATTCTCGTGAACAAATTAATATACCTTCCGATATAAATATAGATTTAGCTATAAAATCAAATTTTATAGAAGAATACAAGTCAATTATTGAACTTAAAAATTTAAAAAATACCGATCAATTTTTGCATCATGAAGATTTTAATAAAAAAGCACTTCATCAATTGATTTATTACTTTTACGGCATGAAAGAAAAAGGTAATAAATATATTAATTCTCTCGTGGCAGCAAATGGTTTACAATGGTATCTTTTTTTCTCTTCTGATTTCAAATCTGTATTTATTGATAATTGTGATTTATATAAACAATATAAAAAAGATGTAAACCATGCTAAATATGATAATGATGCTCCTGATTTTTATGATGCTGCTAAAGATTATATAAATAACAATGATATTACCTTAAAATGTATTTATTTAGATTTGTCTAAAGTAAATGATAGTACTACTGATGATGAAATAAATAAAATATATAATTTACTATCTCCTCAATTTCTATTAGGAGAATCAAATGGTATTCAAGATCATTCTGCTATAAATAAAAAGTTCTATGAAGAGCTGCTTCATATAATTGGGCTTGAAGAGGTAAAAGAAAGCAAAACCAGCAGTAATTTGGTTATTAAACGTAAAGGAAGAGAAGAAGGCAGAGGCTCTTTGATGGAGCTTATTATTCCAGAATTAAAAGATCGTGGAAATACTGAAGATGAAAGTGAAAAAATAGCCTTTGAACTTTGTATAACTTGGATAAACCGCCTGTTGTTTATAAAATTATTAGAAGAGCAAATTCGTAAATATAAAGAAGAAAATAAAAAATTTCTTAATTCATTATATATTAAAAATTTCAGTGATTTACAAGCTCTATTCTTTCGTGTATTAGGTACTCCGATTGAGGAAAGAGATGATGATATAAAACAAAAATATCCTCAAGTTCCTTATTTAAATTCATCTTTATTTGAAATGTCTGATTTAGAAAATAATAAAAAAAGTATAAGCATTTCTAATTTAAATTCAGATTGTGATTTACCATATTATGATAAAAAATGTAAAAAAGAAGAATTAAAAACATTAGAGTATTTGTTAAATTTTTTAGATAGTTATGATTTTGGATCAGAAAAAGATAATATTGCTTCTGATAAAATAATAAATGCTTCTATTTTAGGAAGGATATTTGAAAAACTTAATGGATATGAGGATGGTGCGTTCTTTACACCAAGCAATATAACTACCTATATGAGCAGGGATGCTTTAGAAAAGGTAGTTGTAAACAAATTTAATAGTACTTATAAACTTGAATGTAATAATTTAAGGGAGCTAAAAAATGAGTTAATGACATCAAATACTGAAAAATTAAAAGATTATAATAATACTTTCAACTCAATACGTATTTGTGATCCTGCTGTTGGAAGCGGTCATTTCTTAGTTTCAGTATTAAATGAATTAATAAGAATAAAAGCTGATTTACAGATTTTATGTGATGATGAAGGAATAAAATTTACGAATTATGATTTTAATATCGAAGATGATGAACTTGTTATTCGAGAAGGAGCAGATAGATTTCATTATAATTATAAAGATAAGGAAAGTCAAAGACTGCAGGAAACTTTATTTAATGAGAAAAGAACATTAATAGAAAACTGTCTTTTTGGTGTAGATATTAATCCTAATTCTGTTAATATTTGTCGTCTTCGTTTATGGATAGAACTCTTAAAGAATGCTTATTATAAACCAGATACTAATTATACCGAATTAGAAACTCTGCCAAATATAGATATTAATATCAAACAGGGAGATTCTCTCTTTAGTAAACTTGATTTGAATGCTGAACCGAAAAATAATAATATCAAACAGCAGTTCAGTTTATATAGAGAACAAGTAAAAGAATATAAGAATACAAAAAATAAAAGTGAAAAAAATAAGATACTAGACATTATAAGAGACATAAAACAAGATATTCATAAGGAAATAGATATAAATACAGACGCATATCTTAAATATAAAGATGCTAAAAATAAATTGGAAAATCAAACGACAATTTTTGGTTTAACAAAAAAAGAAATAAAAGAACAACAAAAAATAATAGGCAAATATGAAGAACAACAAAAATATCCACATATTTTTGAATGGCGGATAGAATTTCCAGAAGTATTGGATAGTGATGGCAATTATGAAGGTTTTGATTTAATTATTGGCAATCCACCTTATATACAAATACAAAAGATAGAAGAAAGAAAAAAAGAATTATATAAATGTAAAAATTATGAAGCCTTTAATGGTACTGGTGATCTATATTGTCTGTTCTATGAGCGTGGAATACAGCTGTTAAAAGAAAATGGTTTTTTAGCTTATATTACTTCTAATTCGTGGATGAAAGCAACATATGGTAAAGAATTGAGAAAAAATTTATCGCAATATAATGTTGTAGAATTAATTGATTTAGGAAGTGGAATATTTGATACTGCATCTGTTAGTACTAATATTTTATTAATTCAAAAGAATAACATAAAGTCTACATTTACTTTCTGTTATGATTTTAAGCAAGATGAACATAATGAAAAAGAATTAAATAATATAAATTATGAACATATTAATTTCCCTAATGATGGTTATATGTGGTTGATTGAATCAGTAGAAAAGAGAAATATAAAAAATAAAATATTTGCACAAAGTAAATTAATTAAAGATATAGCTGATATTGTAATAAGGCGGGGAGTTACAACAGGATATAATGAAGCATTTATAATAGATAAAACTAAACGAGATGAAATACTTAAAAACTGTAGGACAGAAGATGAACGAAAAAGAACAGAGGAAGTATTAAGACCTGTGTTAAGACCAAAAAGTCTTGAAAAAGAAGATAGAGAAAATTGTATAAAACGTTATAGTATAAAATATCACGATACGTATTTAATAAATACTCATAATGGTGTTAAAAAGAGTAATATAGAACGAATTAAAATAGAAGATTATCCTGCGGTAAAAAAACATTTAGATAATTATTATGATAGATTAGTAAAACGATATGATCAAGGGGATACTCCATATAATTTAAGGAATTGTGCTTATTTACAGGAATTTGATAAAGAAAAAATAATATATGGTAGAATAAGTTCTTCTCCTAATTTTTATTTAGATAAAGATAAATTTTTATGCTTAGATTCTATATTTATAATAACATATGATAAATTAGGTTATTTAATTGCCTTTTTTAATTCAAAATTATTTAATTATTGTTTTAAAAATCATTTTGCAGATTTAGGTGGTAATTCAGTTGATAAAAGAGAAGATATATTATCTGAACTTCCAGTTAAAGATGTTTCAGATCAAGAAGATGAAAGATTCAAGAAATTAGTATATGAGATACAAGACAAAAAGAAAAATAACGAAGATACATCAGAACTTGAAGCCAATATAGATAAGATGATATATGAATTATATGGATTAACAGAAGATGAAATAAAAGAGGTTGAAAATAATTAATAAAATAAACTATAAATAAAAAGAGCAGCTAAGCTGCTCTTTTTTTATTAATTATATTTAGTTTTTTTATTTTATTGCATATTAATTATAATTTTTGCAAATATATGCTGAGATTAAACGTTGTCTTTAGAATAAAAATGTAATGAAACTATAAAATAAAAAACTACGTAAAAGTAAAACGATAATAAGTAAAAATATAGTGTTATATAAATGAAACTATATAGATTAACATTAAAAAAATATTTTATTATTAGTATTATTTTTATTTTATTCTTTACTGCATGTTCTAAGGATAACGAATATAATAAGAATAATAATAAAGGAAAGCAAAAAGATACAATTACAGCTTCATTATCAACCAGTGATAAAGCATTTATAGAAGATACAACAATAAGAAAAGAAGTTGGTAGGAATGAAATAAAATACGGAATAGGTGAAGTTGAATTTTGTATGAAATATGTTGAGGGTGGAAAATTTAAAATGGGTGCTGATAATGGTGATGATACAAACATTGTCATTTCTTCTGCTCCTGAACATAATGTAAAATTAAAAAGCTACTATATAGGAGAAATAGAAATAACACAGGAATTATGGCATAAAGTCATGAAAGGAAATAAAAATAAAATATTTATTGATCCAGGTTATTTTACAGGTGATAAGCTTCCAATAACAAATGTGAGCTGGTACGAAGTTGTTGTATTTTGTAACAGATTGAGCAAAAAATTCTCAAAAGAACCTGTTTATTCCTTATATGGTAATACTGATGTAGATACTTGGGGAGCAGTACCGATAACCAACAGTGATACATGGAATAATATTAAAATGAATTTTTTTGCAAATGGGTTCAGGCTGCCTACTGAAGCAGAATGGGAATATGCAGCTAAAGGTGGACAATATACTTCTAATTTTATATATTCAGGTGGTAATAATCTTGATGATGTATCGTGGAATCAAGATAATAGCGGCAAAAGAACCCATGTAGTTGGTCAGAAAAATTATAATGAATTATGGCTTTATGATATGTCAGGGAATGTTTGGGAATGGTGTTGGGATTGGTCTGCTGAGTATAAACGTACATGGATTTTTTCACAAAATAATCCTACGGGACCATCTGTTGGTGAAAAACGAATTATTAGAGGTGGAGGTTTTGATAGTTATTTAGATAATATTAAAGTAACATATCGGTATGCGGATAATGCGAATAAAAAACATATTGATGCAGGAGCTCGAATAGCATCCAGCAATTAAAAGAAAAAAAAGTAATTTTTTTATAAACTGGTATTATTTTTGATATTAAATATTTGGATAGATAATTTTTTGAAAGAAATAGTATTTATAAATTAAAAAATAATTAGGTAAAACAATGAAAAGTTTAAAATTTTCTTTAATACCAATGATGGTATTAGCATTAGTAATGATGTCAAATACATCGTTATTTGCAAAAACAAACTATTTTGGTCTTACACCTTATGCAAGTTTTGGATATTTTGCTTCAAGCTATACTTGTGATGTTAATCTATTAATATTATCAACAAAATTAGATGCAGAAGCTACAGGAACAGCTTTTAAGGTAGGAGCTCAATTAGAAATTCCTGTTACTAATACAGTTACATTTACACCTGCAGTTGAATTCCAACAAGCAAAGGTAGATTCATATAGTTATAAAGATAATAAAATAAGTGCTTCTGATTTGCCATTCTCAAGCGATGATGGAACTACTTCTCAATTTATTAATATACCACTTATGTTTAATTTATATTTTTCATCAGATAATAGTGGTCTTTTTGTAGGTGTTGGTCCTAAATTGAATCTTAATCTTTCAAAAGAAGAAGATCAAGTATTTTCAACTAATTCATTAGTTGTTGCAGGTTCTGCTACTGTAGGATACCAAATGAAGAATGGTTTAAGATTAGCAGCAGTTGCTGATAGAACTCTTACAAGTATATTTAATGATGAAGATAGTATAAATAATAATAAGATAACATCTATTTCTGGTAATAATCTATATATTGGTGCAGTAATTGGATATAGATTCTAATTTTATAAGAGAATGAACTATTATTTATGCCATCCTAAAGATTTCTTTAGGATGGTTTTTTTATAAAAATTATTATTTTTGTAATTATTAAAATATCTAATTAAATTTTTTAAGGAATGATATGGACAAATTAATTAAAACTTTATTATTATCAATAATGATATTGAATTTTACTTTTTTACCAAGTACAAATATAGCAGCACAATCTACTTTAGAACAATATAGTCTTACTCCTTATGCAAGCTATGGGCTATATTATATGAAATATAGTCTAAGCGGTACTAATGTTAATTCAGAAGTAAAGTGTGATGGCAATTCTTTTAAATTGGGTGCTCAGATAGAAATGAGTATAAATGATAATATTTCTTTTACTCCGGGTATAGAATTTCAACATAGTATTTATGAATTATCATCGCATGATATAGCAAATAATTTTATAAATATTCCACTTATCGTTAATTATTATGTTCAAGGTGGTACCAATGGTATATATGCAGGGTTGGGGCCTAAATTTTCTTTGACTATATCAGAGGATAAATTAGATATTGCTTCACGAAAAACATTAGGGATTGCAGGTTTATTAACAATTGGTTTACAAATGCAAAATGGATTGCGTGTTGCTTTAGTAGGTGATTTAACATTATCTAATATATATGATATAGAAGCAATAACAGGTAGAAATTCTTTTGCAGGTATTTTAGTTGGATATAGATTATAAAAAAATTAATTGTTATACAATTAATGGAATATGTTTTTAAAGTTTTTTATAAAGAAATATAAAAAAAAACTATATTTATAAACAGTTATGAAGGCAATAATAATTACAATTGGTGATGAGATTTTAATAGGTCAAATACTTGATACTAATTCACAATATATTTCTAAAGAATTAACTCTATTAGGAATAGAAGTAATAAATATATTATCAATTGCTGATTCATCTGATGTAATAAGAGAAGCTGTAGATAAATCAATGAAACAGGCAGATTTGGTTGTAATTACTGGTGGGTTAGGGCCAACCAAAGATGATAAAACAAAAAAAGTTCTTGCGGATTATTTTGACTCTAAATTGGTTCTTGACGAAAAAGTGTTTAAGCAAATAAAAAATATGTGTCATGCACGGGGTGTTGAACCAAATGAACTAAACAAGCAGCAAGCTTTTTTACCTGATAAATGTACAATTCTTCCTAATGAAAAAGGAACAGCTGCTGGAATGTGGTTTGAAAAAAATAATAAATATTTAATATCATTGCCTGGTGTTCCTTTTGAGATGGTGCATTTAATGGAGACACAGGTTATTCCTAAAATGCGTTCGATAACTGCAAATCTTTTGTTTGATTATAGATTAATTACAGTTTACGGTGTATCAGAATCAGCATTGGCTATTTTTCTTACTAATTGGGAAACAGAATTAGAGCAATATAATAAAAATATAGGACAAGACGATGAAAGCTTTATGCATTTAGCATATTTGCCTTCTACTACAATGATAAAATTAAGAATTACTGCAAAAGGGAATGCTGTAAATTATTTAGATTCTGAATTAAATAAGCTCGAAGTATTATTAAAAAATTATAGGAATAAAGATAATAAAGATAAAGAGCTGCCAGAACGTTTTTTGTTTACCATTGGTAAATCTGATAATATAGAAGAACTTTTTGCTAATACTTTAAGAACAACAAACAAAACAATCTGTACAGCAGAAAGCTGTACTGGTGGATATATATCACATCTTATTACTTCTATTCCAGGTTCTTCTGAGTATTTTAAAGGTTCTATTATTGCATATTCAAATGAGGTTAAGCATAATTTGCTTAATGTACCTTTAAATTTGCTTGATAAATATGGTGCTGTAAGTGAGCCTGTTGTTAAAACAATGGCAGAAAATGTTAAATCTGTATTACATACAGATTATAGTATTGCAACATCTGGTATAGCTGGACCGTCTGGAGGTAGTGAAAATAAACCTGTAGGGACTGTGTGGATTGCTGTTTCTACTCCAAAAGGAACATATACAACAAAATGTAATTATTCTACAACACGAGAAAGAGTAATAGGTAGATCTTCAGTAAAAGCATTGCAATTTCTAATAGAGCATATTTAAAAAATATGAAAAAAGGAAATAAAAACAATATTTTGCGAGCTGCAAAAAATGCTAAAAAGGATGAATTTTATACTCAATTATCTGATATTGAAAATGAATTAAAACATTATAAAAATTATTTTAATAATAAAATTGTTCTTTGTAACTGTGATAATCCTAATGTCTCAAATTTTTCTCGTTATTTTGTTGATAATTTTGATAAGCTAAAATTAAAAAAAATAATTTCTATTGGATTAAAAAATATAGGTTCATCAAATTTTTTTGTATATGATAGAGATAAATATAATAATTCTGCTATATCTTTTGAACAAATTGAAATGAAGCAATTAAATGGGGATGGAGACTTTAGAAGCGAGGAAAGTATTCATTTCCTAAAGGAAGCTGATATTGTTGTAACTAATCCTCCATTTTCCTTATTTAGAGAGTATGTCTAACAATTAATAGATTATGATAAAAAATTTATTATTGTTGGACATCAAAATGCTATTACATATAAGGAAATATTTTCTTTAATTAAAAATAATAAAATATGGCTTGGATATGGTTTTAAAGGTAATTCTGCATATTTTTATAGTTCTTATAAAGATATAGCTGTTGCCAATGAACATAAAAAAGATATGATAAGAGTATCTGGAGTCACATGGTTTACAAACCTTGATATAGATAATAGAAAAAAAGAAATTGTTTTGAGAAAAAAGTATAATCCAGCCATATATCCTAAATATGACAATTATGATGCAATAAATATAAATAAAACAGCTGATATTCCTTGTGATTATGATGGAATTATGGGTGTTCCTATTACTTTTCTTAATAGATACAATCCAAAACAATTTGAAATTATAGGTTTTTTTAATAATTATAATCCTAAAACAGCATCTATAGAAAAAGGACAAATATATGGAAATGCTGTAAAAATTCAGACTGTTAATTCTTTGTTTAGGGGACCTGTTGTAAATGGTAAGGCTGTATATTTTAGAGTGTTAATAAAAAATAAGACTATTTAAATAATTAAGTATTTTTATCAAAAAATTTTTGAGAATTATTTTCATTTATTTCAAACAGCACCTCTTTTGCTGCTAATTTTCCGCTTTTTGCTGCACTTTCGATTGTAACTGGTAATTCTGTATTAGTCCATGCCCCTGCAAGGAAAAAATTTGCAATATCTGTTCGTGTATTATTGCGCAATTTATTGTTATTTTTATTTATTAAAATTGTAGCCTTTTTGTCTCGTAAAATTCTATAGTAACTAATATTAATTCCTTTTGAATTTGGCAATATAATATTAATATCATTTATTATTAATTGAATTAATTCTTTATTTGATAAGTTTAATAATTTATTAGATGCACTTATTGTTATTGCTATAAGCTGTTGTTTGTTATTAATAATTTTTTTGTTAAATACCCATTGAATAGTTGTATCTATACCACAAAAGAATTTATTATCCATAATAATCCCATCAAATAATAAATAGAGTGATATTATAGCTGAATAATTAAAATTATTTTTTACGATAGTATTGTTTTCAGTTAATAGGAATATTTCTTCTGGTGGAATAGATGCTATAACAAAATCAGAATTGATAATTTTGCCGTTATTTAATTCTATGCCATAACATTTATTGTTTTGAGTTAATACTTTTTTTACTCTATGTCCTAATAATATTTTATTATTAGTGCTGTATATTTTTTTAGTAAAATTTTTGAAAACATCTTTAAATGATGAGTTAAAAAAAATTAAATTTCTTTCATTTGAGCTGCCAAATATAAATTTATTTAATACAACTAAAAATAAAAAAGCAGAAGAGTTTTCTAATGTAGTATTTAAAGTTGCTAATACTATAGGTTCCCAAAAATATTTAATGCTGTTTGAAGATTGATTTTTTTGTTTTAATAGTTCCAAAACACTAATATCATTATTATAGTATATATTTTTTGTTTTTATAATTTTTAAAATATTAAATTTATCATAAGGAGATAAAGATTTTAAATTTATTATTCCTTTAAAAACACCAAATTTACTAGATGATGTGGAGCAATCAAGTTTATATATTTTACTGTTTCTATCTCTAAATTCTATATTTATATTATTATTGAAATCAAATTTGTCTTGTGAATTTAATCAAGATATTAATTGAAAAAAATTATTATATATGCCTGCACAAACGTGCTGTCCATTATCAAGTTCTAAGTTTATGTTTTTATCATAAAATGAAAAGCAGCGTCCTCCTATATTATTTGTATTATCTATTATAGTTGTTTTTATTCCAGCTTCTATTAAGTGCATAGCTGCAGTCATGCCAGCAATCCCAGCTCCAATAATAGTAACTTCTTTCATATAAGCTTATTGTTTATTTTAAAATAAGAGTTAATTGTATAAAAGCTCGACAATAATAATTTTTTTATTTTGAATTTTTTTAAATTAATGTATGCAAAAATAAAAAATATAAGAATAATTTTTATTATTAAATATCTAAAAACAATATATGATTTTGGTATATTATTTGATATAAATATATAATATAAGTTTTATTATTTAATGAACATAATTGTTTAAAAATAACTAATTTAAAGATATAGTTAAATATGAATAGCTTGTCTAATTTAGAAAATAACATAGATAAATTTATTAATTATTGTAATGTAGAAAGAAGATTTTCTCAACATACTATTATAAATTATTCTATAGCATTGAAGCAATTATGTGCTTATTTCCAAGATGAGTATAACGTAATTCCAAATATAGAAGAAATATCAATAGATATGCTGCGTCCATTTATTGGGTGGTTAGATGACAAAGGGCTTTCAAGAAATTCATTAAGATTGAAAGTGTCAGCTATAAAATCATTTTTTAAATTTTGTTATAAAAAACAAATTACTAATTATAATTGTGCATCTAATATAATAGTTCCTAAAAGATTTAATAAAATACCATCATATTTATTAGAAAAAGAAGTTCCAGACCTTTTAAATAATATAGAATGTGAACAGTATCATAAAAAAAATGAATTTGCTGTTAATTTTGAAAAGTGTCGGAATATGGCTTTGATAGAGTTGTTATATAGCAGTGGATTAAGAATTAGCGAAGCACTTGCAGTGAAATATAATGATATTGATTTTTCTAATCATTTAGTAAAGGTTACAGGCAAGGGGAATAAACAAAGAATAACACCAATAGGAACAAAAGCAATAGAAGCTATAAAAAAATATTTAGATTATAGGAATCAAATTATTACAGATGAAAAACTAATTTTTATTACGTATAAGGGTACACCTTATACGCCAAATACAGCATGGCGTATGATAAATAAAAATATGCAGGGTATAACTAAAGCTGCTCAAAAAAGTCCACATATTTTAAGACATTCTTGTGCTACGCATTTATTAAATGCGGGAGCCGAATTAATGGCTGTAAGTGAATTATTAGGACACAGTTCCGTTTCAACAACACAAATATATACTCACGTTTCTACTAATCGTTTAAAACAAGTATATAAGCAAGCTCATCCTAAAGCATAATAATCAAATATATTATTTTCTTCTCAAAATAATTATAATAAAAATTTGGGAAAATTAAATATTTCTTTTGTATTTAATAAAAATAATTGTATATTTGTAATTCTAAAAATGTATAAAATATAAATTGGAGATAGATATAATGAACATGGTTGATAATGTCAACGAAATGTTACGTGAACGTGCACTTGGATTTCGTAAAGAGAAAGATGGAGAAGCTTTCTGCGAAATACCTGATTTTAAGGCTGGGGACAGATTAAATGTAGCTGTACGTGTTGTAGAAGATGAGAAGGAACGTATTCAAAATTTTAAGGGTGTCGTTATTGGTAGACGTGGTGCTGGTATAAATGAAACATTTAGAATCAGAAAGGTTTCTAATGGTGTTGGTGTTGAAAGAGTATTTCCTTTATATTCACCAATGCTTCAAAGCATTACTATGATTAGAGAAGGTCGTTCACGTAGAGCTAAACTTTATTATTTACGTAACATGTCAGAAAAGAAAATTAGACAAAAAATTAGTAAATAATAAATATAAATTTAACTTTAATTGTACTAAATTAAAGTTTTTCGATTGTTTTATTTTTAAAAGTGCTTCGTTTATGTTGCACTTTTTTTTGTATAGTATTCACGATATAAATACATATAAATATAAAGAAATGGTATGAAGTTATTAGCTTACGAAAAATTTGATTGTATTATTTGTCTCGATTCAGAACTGCCTTCCTTAGACGTTTTTCAGGTTTTAGCAGATATTCCTATATTTGCAGCTGATGGTGCAGTATTTGAATTAAATAAAATGCATCTAAATATAGAAGCTGTTATAGGGGATTTAGATACTTTTGATAGAAATATAAAAAAAAATACTGTTTCTAATATAAAAAAAATTCGTATAAATGAACAAGAAACCAATGATTTTGAAAAAACATTAAAATATGTTCTGAGTAAAAATTACAAAAATTGTTTGATATTGGGTATTAATGGTGGCGAATTAGAACATACCTTAAATAATTGGAGTGTTTATATTAAATATTCAAAATTACTTAATTTATGTATTTATACTAAAAATAGATATGGAATTATACTTAGAGAAAATACGGAGTTAGTATTAAATAAAGAGGAAATTGTTTCTTTGATTCCTCAGCCAGAGGCATTAATTACAACAAATAATTTATATTGGGAATTAACAAAAGAAAAACTTGAATTAGGTGTTAGAGAAGGTGCAAGAAATCGAGCAAGAGATTCAAAAGTCCTTATCGAAATATATAATGGAGAAGTATTATGCTTTTTTGATGCAAGACTTCCTAATGCACCAGTATTAAAATAATATTTTATAAAATTTATCATATATTCATAAATGGGGAGGGAAAATGAAAAATATTTTTTTTGTTTTTATATTTTCTTGCTTATTTATAGGTATTTTAAGTACTTCTTGTTTGGCGAAAACGAAGTATGATAAAAATACTATTTTTACAAAAATAAAAAAAACATATTCAAATTTAGATAATATTCAAATTGAATTTACAGATAATCAAAAATCTAGTATTTATTATATTCTAACTGCATCTAAAGGAAATAAGTATAGTCTTGTAGGAAAAGACCGACAAATATATTGTGATGGAAAAACAGTATGGAATTATAATATAAAAGAAAAAAATGTGCTTATATCTGATTTTGATGAGGATATGACTAATTTTACTATAGATTATTTCTTTTTTAAAATAATACCAAACTTAACACCTACTTCATTAACAACAAAAAATAAAACATATATATTAGATTTAAAATCTAAAACAGATTATGACGAGATAAAAACTGTTAAACTTGTTATAACAAAAGATTTAAAAAAAATAAATTCTATAGAAATAAATAGTAATATGGGATGGTTTACTTGGTATATCAAAAGTATTAACACGAATTTAAAATTAAAATCAAACTCATATTATTTTACAATTCCAAAAAATGTAGAAATTATTGATTGTAGATAAATAAATATAATAATTAATATATATTTATTCTTTTTTTTTTCTTATTTTTGTAGATTAATTTA
>JAFRQN010000139.1 GCA_017428585.1 Bacteroidota bacterium
AAAGAAGATATAAAAAAAATAAAATTAACACAGTTGGAAGTATTAACTTTGGCTTCTATTATAGAAGCAGAAACTCCTTTAATTAGTGAACGGCCCCGTATAAGCGGAGTATATCATAACAGGTTAAAAAAGAAAATGCTTCTACAGGCCGATCCAACAGTACAATATATTGTAGGATATAAACAACGCTTGCTTTTTTCTGATTTAAGAATAGACAGCCCGTATAATACTTATAAATATCCAGGTCTGCCTCCTGGACCAATAAATTCACCGAGCAAATCATCTATTGAAGCTGCAATTCATCCTGAAAAAAATGATTTTCTTTTCTTTGTTGCAACGGGTGATGGCACTAATTCTCATAAATTCGCGTCTAATTATCAAGGTCATAGAAAAAATGTTTCGGATTTTAGAAAAAGAATGAAAAAATAATAACAAAGAGCAGCTTTAAGCTGCTCTTTGTGTATTTATGGAAATAAAATTTATATTTTGTTTTTTATATAGTAATAAAAATATTATTTGGAAATTATGTTTTTTTTTATTAATTTTATACTTGTAATTTGTGTAATAAATTAAGGATTTATTATGAAACGTTTTTCCGTTTTATTAACTATATTTTTTATCTCGATGCCTCTTTTTGGACAACTGCTTGATCCAATAGATTTTATAGGCACATTTCCTCCTGATGTAAAAGATTCTATTTCAAACCATCTTAATTTTGGTTTACAACATGATATTTATCTTCATATAAGTTATAATTTTGTTCCATCACCTTGTGATACTTTGGCTGATTTGGATGATACATTATCAGGTTGTAATTGGAGTAGTGTCCCATGGACTTCACATCAAGCAGTTATAAATAATGTACCAGGCTTTCCAAATTGTACAATCTGGGCAGTATATATGGAAAGGAGTTGTCCAAGTAATCCATTAATAAAGCAGATAGATTTAGTATCTTTTTCAACTAATTCTACTACGCTGGGTACTAATTTCGGATGTACTCTCTTAGATTCTTATTTATCTACAGGAACTGATTCGTTAAAGGCTGTAAAATTGCTTGATTTAGAAAATGACTTATATCAATCAATTAGCAGATATGAAGCCGAGCAAATGGGGACGTTTTCTTCATGCGACTCATTAGGTAATTATTTGTCGCAATATTTTTTTTATAGACAGAATAGCTGCAAAGCAAAAATACTTTTGGAAGTTCAAATGGCTTCAGCAGTTTTTAGTTTTTGTGAAGATATTGTCTGCAATGGAGATGCTGGATGTTGTAAAACAACAATTTCATTTTGTAAGGATAGTCTTGGAACAGTAGTTCAAAATATACAACATGAATCGAATGTAATGAACTGCAATAGCTATCCGACAGAATTAGATTTTCAGGATTTACTTGAGTCTTATTATACTGATCCTAATTTTAATAATCCTACTATATTTTTTTCATTGCTACCTTGTATAAATTCATGTGAGTAAAGAATTATGTTAAAATATATATCAAAATATAATATATGCTTTATATGGCTTTTTATATTTATTTTTCTATCATCTTCTATCTATTCACAAGATAAAAGAGTAACTAATGTTATGGTTCCAGGTCTTGATTCAATATTTAAGGGAAAGCCTATTATTATGTATGATCATACAGAGTTAAATGGAAATAATAAATATATATATTTATGTGGAGTGGTTAATGAACATGAATATTTTGATGGGGGAATTTCTAATCCAAAACTTCCAGATTTTGGTCTTCCTATAGATGAGTTATATACACCGATTTTTTATAAATTAAATTATGAGAATGGTCATTTAAATTATTTATGGAGTAAGAAATATTATACAGGCTATATGAATAAATTAGCACCACAAACACCTTTTACAGGACAATCATTTTACTATCTTGGAAAAGGAACAATGTATCAAAATTCATCAGGTGGTTTTGATATAATATCATCTGTATCAAATTATAAAAGTCAATTACAAAAAATGATGATTTTATCTTTTGATTCAGAAGGCAGTTTAATATCAGAAATGACCAATATAGATACAAATTTGTTGCTGCATAACTATGCAGAACAGACTGATCATAATTGTATGCCTACATATATTCGAAACAAAGAGAATAAAACGTATTATTTATTTCGAAATTTAAACTATGATTATAACAGCCTGCCACAATCGGCTATATATAAAAAATACGATAAGTACAGAGATTCATTGAATTTATATCAAGGCAACTGGGTTGCATTAGAATTTAACAGTCTTGGAAATTATATAGAAAAACATAATTTATTCTCTATAAATGAATTGGCACAAAATAATAAGTATAAACAAAGGCAGGGAAGAGAGATATATAATTCTAGGAATAATATTGCTTTTTCTGATAAACAAGATAATATATATATATTAGACCATATACAATATTCTGGTGTTAATCAAGATAATGGACAGCATTATGTATATCATGATAATTTAATTATTAAATTAAATAAGAATTTAGAAAAAGAATTTTATGTCTTTGAAAAAGATATAAATCCAGATGAAAGCCGGGATGCAAATGTAATGAGTGCGGCAGTAGATAAACAAGATAATATTTTAATATCATTTAAGTATTATGACAAAATGAACTATGTACATGATTATAATTTACCATTACGTGATACATTATATTATCTAACAAAGCTGTCAGGTAAAACAGGCGAAGTTCTTGGAATAAAAAATATAGATA
>JAFRQN010000021.1 GCA_017428585.1 Bacteroidota bacterium
AGAAACTTGACGATATGCTGCTGCTTGTTTACTCAAATCATCATATATAATTAAAGCATGTTTACCATTATCTCTAAAGTATTCTGCTATAGAACAACCACAGAAAGGAGCTATATATTGTAGTGGTGCAGAATCTGAAGCATTTGCAGCTACAATAATAGTATAATCTAATGCACCATACTCTTTTAGAATAGATACAACATTTGCTACAGTTGCACCTTTTTGTCCAATAGCAACATAAACACAATATACAGGTTCTATTCCATTATCTTTAGCTTCTTTTGTATGAGTATATTTTTGATTTATTATAGTATCTAATGCAATTGTTGTTTTTCCTGTTTGTCTATCTCCAATGATTAATTCACGCTGACCACGTCCTATAGGAATTAAGGAGTCGATGGCTTTTATACCCGTTTGTAATGGTTCATTAACTGGTTGACGATCCATAATACTTGGAGCGCTACGTTCAATAGGATACATAGAATCTACTTTTATATCACCCTTTCCATCAATAGGTTGACCAAGTGGATTTACCACACGACCTAATAAATTTTCACCAACAGGTACAGAAGCAATACGTCTGGTACGTTTTACAATATCACCTTCTTTTACAAGCGAATCATCTCCAAATAACATAACACCTACATTATCTTCCTCTAAATTCAATACCATTCCAAAAACACCATTAGGGAATTCTACAAGTTCAGACATCATTACTTTTGTAAGACCGTATACTCGTGCAACTCCATCACCTATTTGTAATACCGTACCTATTTCATAAATATCGGCTTCTTTTTCAAAACCAGTAAGCCGCTTTCGCAAAATTGTAGATATTTCTTCTGGTTTAACATCTATCATTTTATACCTATAAATTATTATTTCTAAATTATTACATTTAAATTAATTTATTTAATAAATTAAAAAGTATTGTTTATTGCAATTTTATCAATTAAATGAGTATGTATTATTTCAAGTTGTCTTTTTATGGACGCATCATATACCCAATCATCAATATTGATGACAATTCCACCAAATAAAGTTTTATCAACAATATAAGTAGGTATAATTTTTTTATTTGTAGTCAATTCTAATTTATTTATTATCTCATTTTTTAGTTCTTCTTGTAAAGGTATTGCTGTTGTAACAGTTACAGCTAATAATCCTTTTTCTTTATAGTATAATTTATTAAAACTTATATATATATCATTTATTATATTTATTCGATTTTTACGAATAAGCAAAATTAAAAAATCAAACGTTAGATCACTAATTTTGTTTTTAAAGATAGCTTCAAATAACTGTTCTTTTTTACTATCTGATATAATAGGACTGATAATAAGACTACGTAATTCTTGCGATTCTTTTGACAATTTAGAAATACTTAATAATTCATCTAAAACTACTTCTAAATTATTTTGCTCTTTGGAAACACAAAACAAAGCTTCTGCATAACGCATAGCTACTTTTGAATTATACATAAATCTATACTATTTTATTGTTTATTAGATAATTGACTAATATATTTTTGTATTAATTGTTGATCAGTTTCAGAAGTTACTTTCTCTTCTAATACTTTTTCTGTTACTTTTACAACAAGATCTGCAACTTCTTTTTGTACTTCTTTTATTGCATTTTGTTTACTTAATTCAATCTCGCTTGAAACTTGTTCTAAAATATTATTTTTATCTTTCTTGGCTTGTTCTATAATATTATTTGCTTGTATTTCAGCTTGTTCTTTTCCTTTTTTTACAATCTCATCAACTTCTTTATAAGCATTTTTTAATTTTAGTTCATTTTCTTCAGCAAGTTTTTTAGCCTCTCTATTAACTTGTTCAGCTGAATCTATAGATTCTTGTATATATTTTTCTCGATTTACTATATTTTGTATAAATTTTTTACCGCCAATAAAATATAAAGCAACTAAGAAAAAAATAAAATTAATAATAGACCAAAACAATAAACCTGGCTTTACACTAAGAAGATCCATACTATATCCATAAAATTAATTTATACCATATAAAAAAGAATTTCTATATTTAATTATAATACAAGATTTTATATTATTAGAAATAATTTAGAATTCTAAATTATTTCTAA
>JAFRQN010000140.1 GCA_017428585.1 Bacteroidota bacterium
AATTTCTTTTGCAAAGGATTAATTTTTATTTTATCCTTTTTGAAATGTATATTCGTAATATCAGCAATAGAAGTAGAAGTTATAATTTCATCAACAGTTTTAAATACAGTTTTAGGAACAATCTCATGTTCTTTATTATATTCCTGCTGAATCTTCCTTCTTCTATTAGTTTCATCTATCACTTTTTGCATGGATTTAGTAACAACATCTGCATAAAAAATTACTAAACCATGTTCGTTTCGAGCAGTACGCCCAGCAATCTGCAACAAAGACCGTTCGCTTCTTAAAAAACTTTCCTTATCAGCATCCAGTACTGCAACCAAAGATACCTCTGGCATATCCAGACCTTCTCTCAATAAATTAACACCTACAAGTACATCAATTTCGCCAAGTCTTAACTGCCTTAGAATTTCTACACGAAGCAGAGTATCAACTTCAGAATGAATATATTGTACTTTTATATTCAAATCAGCCAAGTAGCTTGTCAGTGATTCAGCACTTTTCTTTGTCAAAGTTGTAATTAATACACGTTCTTTTTTTTCTACACGTATATATATTTCATTTAATAAATCATCAATTTGATTTTCGATAGGACGCACGCTTATTTCAGGATCAAGCAATCCAGTCGGTCTAATTAACTGCTCAACCACAACCCCCTCACATTGCTTTAATTCATAATCACCTGGAGTTGCACTAACAAAAATAACTTGATTTATTAAATTTTCAACTTCCTTAAATTCCAATGGTCTGTTCTCAAGAGCAGACGGCAGTCTAAAACCATGATCTACTAAAGTCTGCTTTCTATGTCTATCACCTGTATACATAGCCTGCAGTTGAGGAATAGAAACATGACTTTCATCTATTACCAATAAATAATCATCTAAAGGGAAAAAATCAAAAATACAACTTGGACGCTCTCCAAAATTTCTACCAGCCAAATGCATAGAATAATTTTCAATTCCAGAACAATAGCCTACTTCTTTCATCATTTCCAAATCAAAATTTGTTCTTTGTTCCAACCGTTGTGCTTCTAAATATTTACCTTCTTGATTTAACTCCCTTAACCTATCTTCAAGCTCTAATCTTATTTTTACCATCGCCCTATCCAACTGCTCTTTAGAAGTAACAAAGATTTTAGATGGATATATAGTATAGATATCAAGCTCTTCAATAACCATATAATTTTCTATACTAAATATAGAAATCTTTTCTATTTCATCACCAAAAAATTCAACCTTTATTCCATTTTGATTTTCATATCCTGGAATAATATCTATTATATCGCCATGAACTCTAAATGTACCCCTTGTAAAATCACTCTCACTTCTAATATAATGCAAATCAACCAATTTATAGAGAAAATCCTGTCTGTCAATAACCATTCCAACATGGATAGTATATAATTGCTGTAAAAAGTCATCTTTTCTGCCAATACTATATATGCAGCTTACAGATGCAACAACTATAACATCACGTCTTCCCTCAACAAGAGCACTTGTTGCCTTTAAACGCAGTCTGTCAATCTCATTATTTATAGAAAAATCCTTTTCTATATACGTATCAGTTGTAGGCAGATATGCTTCAGGTTGATAATAATCATAATAAGAAATAAAATATTCTACTGCATTTTCTGGAAAAAATGATTTAAATTCTCCGTATAATTGAGCAGCCAATGTTTTGTTCGGAGATATCACCAGTACTGGTTTTTGTATCTGCTGTATAACGTTTGATATGGTAAATGTCTTACCAGATCCAGTAATACCAAGCAAAGTTTGATACTTATCTCCTCTTTTTATTCCATTTACAAGTTCTTGTATCGCTTGTGGCTGATCGCCTTTCGGCTGATAATTAGAATGCAATTTATAATTCATGCTGCCAATTTAATTCGTCTTCTATTGTTAATTCATTTTTCTCTATATATTCGCTGCAACGCAATATTAATTCATTATATATTTCTTTTAATTTATCTTCTGGATAAAAATTTGAAGATAATGACAAAATTTTATCTTCATCAACAAATATCAAAAAATTATCAGAATTAGTTTGCTTATCATGAAATGTCTGCAATAAATTTATCTCATCATATCTTGCTTGAAAAACAAGTTTTGTTGTAGAGTATTTTATTTCTTGTTCAAGAAAACTAAATTTACGTCCCAATAAACCAACATAACAAAAAACAGCTCCAACAATAAGTGGAATTAAAACACCTATCTCAAACCCGCCATCTGACAATAATGACTGCAAGAACAAAATAAAAGCACATGCTATAAGCAGTATTCCAATGTAATTAAAACTACTTATCTTAGTTACTATAGTTTTATTATCCATATTAAACTATTAAATTTATCTTAGAATAATAATCATCTATTAAAAGAAAGGCATATACCACATAACGCCGCCTCTTGGCACTGATGCAAAAGAACCAACTCTTGTAGGAGTTAAGTAATTTGGATCTGTATAGCTTAAACGTGGATCATAATTCAAAGTGATTTTATCAAATCTAAATCCAACCTTCCATTCAGCAAATAATGTAAATACACCAGCTTTCCCAGCATTTATATTAACCGATGCCCCAATACCAGTATTAAGCCCTAATTTATTATCAATATCAAACTGCTTGTGCAGACCATCAGGGTTAGAATAACGTTTATTCATAAAATAAGTAGCACCAAGCAATGCATAGAAATTAACCATATCTCTCGGCTTAAGCATGCCAATAACTGAAAGTTCAAGAGTTTGATGAATATTAGGATCTAAAAGATCTTTTTCATTTTCACCCAATTCATCAACATGCTTTGTATTCTTCGAATACATATAAGAGCCTTGTAGTATCCATGCTGGCAAGAAACGATAATTTACTGCACCGCCATAAGTAAACAATCCGTTTGAAGATACATTTCTCAATCCAGTTTCATATTGATCAACAAAAGTATTAGATCCTAATATAGCACCAATACCCAATACACGATGGTAAGGATCATAATTTTCATCGTATTCTTCATCAATATATTCATCTTCGTATTCTGCCGTATTTTGTTGAGCATATATATTCGAAGTTAAACAAAACATTAACAAAAACAAAGCTAATCTAAATAATTTTTTTGCATTATTTGTAGTCATTTCTATTACCTTATCTAATTTAATATTTTTTACTTTTGATATTTTTTCTGCCACAACAGCAATATTTTCAGGAACGTTGCGTTTTCCTCTATTAGGTGCAGGAGTCATATAAGGTGAATCTGTCTCCAACAATACCTTATCCATCGGAACCTGCTCTATAACATCATCCAATAAAACACTTTTAAATGTAATATTGCACGTAAACGATACGTATAAACCCAAATTTAATACTTTATCCAAAAAATTAATATCACTTGAAAAACAATGTATCACGCCGCTACAGGAAGTATTATTATAATATTTATTTAATATTTCTAGCATTTCTGCATCAGAATCTCTGTTATGAATAATAACAGGAAGATTTAATTCTTTTGCCAGTATAAGCTGTTTTATTAATACTTGCTTCTGCATTTCAACAGGCGATAAATTATAATAAAAATCTAATCCAATCTCTCCTATGGCAGCAATTCTTTTAGGATAATTATCTATCAAATTTTTTATTCTATCAACAACATTATCATCATATTTATC
>JAFRQN010000141.1 GCA_017428585.1 Bacteroidota bacterium
AAATTATTAACAAAAACAAATCAAGTAAAAATATTTGTCACTGGAATAGAAAAAGAACGTAATATAATAGAAGAGAATATTCAATTTAATGATAATGTTATTAATTTAGCTGGTAAATTAACACTTGAACAATTAATATCTTTTATTGAAAAATGCGATGCACTTGTTGCTGCATCAACTGGACCATTGCATATAGCTTCTATGGCAGGCATAAACGCTATTGGATTATATCCGCCTATAAAACCAATGCATCCAGGCAGATGGGCTCCTATTGGAGCAAAAGCAAAATATTTTGTAAAAGATATACAATGCAAAGAATGTAAAAATACTATAATATGCAAGTGCCTGCATGATATAACACCAGAAACTATAATGCAATATATATTACTAAAATGTAAAACAAAAATTTATAAATAAATATTTTAAAAACTAATAACTTAAAGTTTATGAAACGTTTAGTATTAACTATGTTTGCTGCAGTATTAGTACTAAGTACTATGACATTAAATGCACAAACTCCAGATAGAAAAATAAAATCTATCAAATTATCTCCAGACGTGGAAAAAATGTATAGAGAACAATTATCTTCTATGCAATCTAAATCACAAAATTCATTGCAGTCTAATGGAATGCAAAGAGTATATCCTGTTAAAAAATTAACAGAAAAAGATATTGAAGTTTTAATGAATAATTCAGGGACTCAAAGAAAACATGAAATTCTTCCTTCATTAAAAGACGCATTACCTACAGTAAAACCATTGGAAAAGAAGACATCAAATTTACAAGGCGAAATATCAAATCCACCTTCAAATATAAGATTTCCAGGTGAATTTGAAGAATCACAAGCTGTTTTAGTTTCTATTCCATCTGTCGCCCTTACCCGTATAGGAACTTTTAAAGGAGAAGAATATAATATGTGGGTTGAAGTTTTCGCTAGTTCACAATATTTAGCATACTTTAATGTACCTCCTGGTTATGCTATATTTATTCCTTATTTATACGGATTATCAGAAGATCCAAATGAAGCTTATACAGTAGAACATGATAAATATCTCTATGCAGTTAATTTAGGAATTTTTACCAATAATAATACAGGAGAAATTGATACAACTATAGCACATATTTGGACTAACTTAATAAATTCTATTCAACAAGAATGTACAGTATGGATTAGAATATCAAACATTAATGACTCTACAACAGTAAAAGATTATATGCAAAAAGTAAATATGCCATTAAAAAATTATGAATTTTTCTCAGATGGCAACGGTGAAGATGCATTTTGGGCAAGAGATTGGGGACCGTTAGGTTTTTATTATGGTGATCAAGGTAAATTAGCATTTGTTGATGCAGAATACTATCCAGGCAGACTATTTGATGATGAATTTTCAAAATACTTATTAAACAAAAAAGGCTATGATTACTATAATTTACCAGTTCATTTAGAAGGCGGCAATATAATGGGTGATGGTTATAAATATATAACTTATAGCGATGTTGTTTATAATAATAACTCTACTAACCAAGGACAAATTATATATGATGCTTCTCAACAAAAATGGATGCAAAAACAATTTACACCATTAAGCAAAACACAATTAGACAGCAAGATGAAAGCAGCATTTGGTGCAGAAGATGTAATAGTACCTCAACATTTACAATATGATGGCGGTACAGGTCATATTGATTTATATTTAAAACAATTTGATGAAGAAAGTATGCTTATAACTGATATGCCTTCTAAATACAGCAAACTAACAGATTATAAGATAATACAAAAGAATCGTGATATGCTTGCAAGCAAAAAAACTGCTTTTGGGACAAAATATCGTTTCTTAAATGCTCCATTACCTCGTTTAGACAATGGTGAAATGCCAACTTCAAACGACTCTTTATATAGCAAAGATCCACGTAGTTATTTAAATGGTGTAATCGTAAATAAATCATACATTTACCCATGTTTTTCTAAGAAAGGCGAAGCAAATTACAACTATGAATTAGAAGTTCAAAAAACTTTAAAAGAATTATTACCTGGTTATAAATTATGTCCAATTGATGCAAGATATTTATCTCCACAAGGTGGTGCTATTCACTGTATAACTATGCAAATTCCAGCAGATCATCCTATTACAATGAGACATAAACCAGTTAGAGACAATATATCATTAACTAATAGTGTTGCTATTACTGTAGAACTTGTTTCTAATTATGATGCTGATAACATTGCTCTATTCTGGCGTAAACCAAGTTCTTCTACTTGGGCAACTGTTCAATTAACAGCAGATGGCAAAATATATACTGGTGCAATAGAAGGCAATTTCAGTGAAAACGATACAGTACAATATTATGTTGCTGCAAGAAAAAATAATACCATAAAGAAATGTCTTCCTTATACAGCTCCAGATGGTTATTACACATTCTATTTTGGCAATACAAGCATAGATCAATTATATAATTATGAACCAACAAGTTCATCTATCGCTTCTATTTATCCAAACCCAGCAACAAATGCTATTAACGTAATATTCGAAGTAAATAATCCAGGCAATATCAACATAGAAATATTTAATAGTCTTGGACAAGTTGTTAATACTCCAATTCAAAACAAATATTTTGAAAAGGGTGTATTTACAATTGATGTTGCTAATTTGAATTTACCTGACGGCAATTACTTTATTAGAATGAATTCATTAACAAATAATTCTATGTCATCATTTGTTATTATGAATAAATAATATAAAAAATAAATCATTCTTTTATTATAACAAAAAAAGAGAAGTGTCAACTTCTCTTTTTTTGTTATTTAAATAATTATTCAAATTAAATTCTTATAATTTTTATACTTATGTAATTATTTTTGTTTTGAAAATAATTAAAAAAATTGTATATTGTATTTTTGTATTATAATTAAAACATATATTAGGAACTAAAATATAAATATAATGAACAACCAAAATCTAGATTCCATATTGCATTCATTTGATACAATACAATTAAGTCAATTAAGCAATAACTTGAAATTGATGAATCGTATTGATACTAAATATTTAACAAATGAAATACAATTATTAGAATTATTACCTCATTTAGTTTCTAAATATAACATACAAGTAGTTGAATCAGATGTAAGAAACAGCAGATACAAAACTTTTTATTATGATACAAAAGATTTAGAAATGTATTTTATGCATCATAATTATAGAAGTGTACGCAATAAAATACGAATAAGAAAATATATAGAATCCGATATTAGTTTTTTTGAAATAAAAACCAAAGATAATCATAAAAGAACAACAAAACAGCGTATCCAGATATTTAATGATGATATTTATAGCAACAACGATATAAAAAAATTCTTAGAAGAAAATTCAAAATACAAAGTATCTGAATTATATCCATACGTAAGTAATGAATTTAACCGTATTACGCTTATAGATAAAGATATGTCTGAAAGACTAACAATAGATTCAAATATACGATTTTCTAATATAAATACTAATATGCAGGCAACATTGCCCAATATAGTTATATTAGAATTAAAACAGCTTTCATCTGAACCATCTTATATTAAATATTTACTCAAAGAATTTGATATATATAGAAATAGTATAAGTAAATACTGTATTGGATCTATACTTACTAACAAAGCACTAAAACATAATTCATTTAAAAATAAAATGCATTTTATTAATAAATTATCTATGTGCTGATATTCTAAATATTAAAAATATAAAACAAAATGAAAAATGAATTCAATGAAATAACAAATACACTATTGTTTCCTTCTATCGGAACTTTAGAAGACATATTACAATTATTAATAAGATTTATACTTACTATACTGGTTACAAGTATAATCATACGATTATTCTATTATAAGAAAACCAAAAGAAATGACTGGATGTTTACATTTTCAGCGGTCAGTGTAAGTGTATTTTTATTAATATTTCTACTTGGAAGTATAAAAATACAAATAGGATTAGCTTTAGGTATTTTTGCGATATTTGGAATTATAAGATATAGAACAGAAATGGTTCCTATTAGGGAAATGACATATTTATTTATTATAATTTCAATATCAGTAATAAATGCTTTAGCAATACAATTTAGTTATGCAGAAACTATTATAACAAATATTATATTTATACTTTCTATATGGTTGTTTGAAGTTGTATCTTCAAAGAATCAATTAAATGTTAAATATATTTTATATGATAAAATTCATTTAATAACTCCCGATAAAAGACAAGAATTAATATCAGATTTAGAAAAACGTACAGGACTTAAAATTATTAAAATAGATATTGGACATATCGATTTCATTAGAGATTCTGTTATGCTTAATGTATATTATAAATCAGACAACAATACATTTAATACAGTAGATCAAATAACTCGACTGCCTAAACAAGAACAATAAAAGAATCCCTATAAATAAAAATAATGAATATAAATAACATATATATTAATTCTCTCAAGATAACTATTATTTTATTAATCTTTATCAATACTACCTATATATGCCATGCTGCAGAAATGTGGGGTTCCATAATAGACATAGAAATTAATAAAAAAATATCAAATCTGTCTTTAAATCTTGAAGGTGAATACCGTACAAGAGAAAATTTTTCCGAAAGTGAACGAATAAAAACTACACTTGAAGCTAATTATAAAATAAATAAATATTTAAAAATTGGAGCTGGATATAGTTTTGTTTGTTACAACGACATAGAAAAAGAATGGGAAAATAGACATCGTTATTTTTTAGAAGCAATTGGTGATTATAATATAAAACGTTTTAAATTTTCTTTACGAGAAAGAATACAGGGAACATACAGAGAAGATATAAGCGAATATAATAAACAAGGCATTCGTATGCGGGTTAATCCTAAATATGTACTGCGAAGCAGAGCAAAATTAGAATATGACTATAAAAAAAGCAATTACTCACCTTATCTTTCTACCGAACTATTTTATAGTCTTAATGATATAGAAGAAAATAATATATATAAAATAAGATATCAAATTGGCACTGAATATAAAATTAACAACAATAATTATATAAACGCTTTTTTTAGATACACTACCTTCCATAACTTCAATGAAGATAATGAAGATGATTGTGATAAAATTATAGGTATTGGATACAAATATAAATTTTAATAATTAAAATCCAAATAAAGTACCAACAATTTTAACAATAAATGCTAACAACCATGCTGCCCCGATTGTATATACAGACATAAACAGTGGATATTTCCATGTTGCAGTTACTTTCTTGATTACAACAAATACAGTAATACACGGGAAGTATATTAAATAAAATACTAAAAAGGCTAAACCAGTTGAAATAGAAAATACCTTTGAACCATCTTCATTAACAGCCTCTCTCATACAAGTTTGAATATCTTTTCCTTGATCATAATATAAAATTCCCATTGTACTTACAGCAGCTTCTTTTGCAGCAATACCTGTAAATAAAGACACACTCATTTTCCAATCAAACCCTAATGGTCTTAAAACAGGCTCAACAAATTTACCTAATTGCATAAGATAGGTATCTCTACTGGCTATTTGCTGTTCTTCAGCTAATTGTGTTTTTGTATCATTAATCTCAACATTATCATTTTTAGGATAATTATCCAACCACCAAATAATAATAGAAGCTACAAGCACTACAGTAGCAATTTTTTTCATATAATCTAATACTTCATGCCCAATTCTTCGACCTATACTTTTTATAGATGGAATACAATATTGAGGCAATTCGATTTCACTATGATCTGTTTTTGCTCTAAAAATTGTATTTTTAAAAATAATTCCAAAAATAATAGAGACTATTAATCCAAATAAATAAACTCCAATAATTACTAAAGCTGCTGTTAATTTATCAAATAAAGTACCTGCTATCAATATATATAAAGGCAATCTTGCCGTACAAGACATGAAAGGCATAAGCAGAATAGTCTTTAATTTATCTGTTCTATTTTTTATATTATCAGTTGACATTATAGCAATAGCATTACAACCAAACCCCATCAATAAAGGTACAAAAGAATAACCATGCAATCCCATAAAATGCATGGTCTTATCCATAATAGTCGCAATTCTATATATATATCCTGATAATTCTAAGATAGAAATAAAGAAGAATAAAATAATTATATTTGGTAGAAAAACTAAAACGCCGCCTATTCCAGAAATTATACCATTTATAAGCAAATCCTTAAAAAAGCTATCAGCCATTTTAGCATCTAATGCTGTACAAATACTATTAACTAAGGAATCTAACCAATCTTGAGGATAACCACCAATAACAAATGTAGATACAAACATTATTCCTATAATTACAATAAGAATAGGAATGCCAAAAAATTTGTGCAGCAATATATTATCAATTTTTTTTGTCTGTTCTTTTGTAAAAGTTTTCATTTTATTATGCCGTCTGCCCTATAATATTTACAAGTGCTTGTTCTATAATTAATTTTGAATTGTTAGAAGTAGACTTTAAATTTTTATCAGCTTCAGCAAGGATTAAAAAGACTTTACTAATATCTTCAGAATTATATAATTTGCTTGCTTTAACATAATCACCAAAGAAATAAGCACTTCTTAATCCTATTCGACGTATTAATTCATCTTTTGTAAAAACATTTTGCATTTGTAATTCTTGCAATTTCCAAACTTTAATAAAAAAATCTCTTAATAAAGTTATTATTAAAATTTCCTGCGATGAAATACTTAATAAATTATTCATAATAGATATACTCAAGAGCATATTTCTATTCCCTACTGATTTTATTAAATCAAAAACAGAATATTGTTTTGAATTACCAGATATATTAATAACGTCTTGTAAAGAAATATATTGTTTACCTATATAAAATAATAATATTTTTTCTATTTCATTGGCAAGCATACTTAAATTAGAATCCGTTTGTGCAACTATTAACTCCGCTGTTTCAAGATCAATATTTACATCATTTTCTTTAAATCTATTTATTACCCAAGCAGGCAGTTTATCATCATAAGGGACTTGAAATTCAAAAGCATAGTCCTTTAATAGCTTATAAGGAAGAGTAGAAAAGTCTAATTTTTCATTTTCTAATGAAGCAGCTAAAATTAAACAGGTTGTTGGATTTGGATGTTCTAAATAATTAATTAAATTCTGATTAACTACATTAGTTTTTTTCTTTTTTTCAAATAGTTTATTAAAACGTCTTACAACAACTATTCTATTTTCTGTCAACATGGAACATTGTGATGCAGCATCAACTATTGACATTTGAGAGCATTCTTTATCATCAGCATCTAAATAAATATATTCACTTCTATCATTTCCATTTTTCATCAAATTACTTATTAATTTACTTAACATTTCATCTATAGAAAATGTATCATTCCCATATAATAGAATTATAGGAAGTTGGAGATTAAGAAGCTCTTTTTTTGTAAACTTTGTCATATTACCTTGTTTTTTTAATTATTTAGCTTTTTTGTTTTTATAAAATATCAAAAACAGAAAAATTTAAACAATAGGTTTATATTTAAATATTTTTTTATAAATATTTAACGAGATATACAAACTTACAAAGTTTTTAATTTTCCATTTTTATTATCAAATAATTTCTAAAATAATATTATTTGAATAATTTTCAAAATTTTATTTTTTTTCTTTTTTTTATAAAAAAAAAATT
>JAFRQN010000142.1 GCA_017428585.1 Bacteroidota bacterium
AATAAAATCTTCATTAAACCTTTCTTCCTTCTTCCATTGGTTGTAAACATCATTAAAATTATTTTCTGTTTTATAAATAACAGTATTCTGATTAGTTTTCAGCTTCTTATAAAATTCTTTTATTTCATCATTTTTATATGAAATGATTTTATTTTTTATTCTATCATTAATTCTGTCGATTGCATCTTTGGTAGGACTACTTGCACGTTCAGCTTTCCAGTTTATATCGTTGTTGTACATAACAGAATCATCTGAACAGTCAATAAGTTCAAGTATGTTGTTATGTTCAGCGTCCATATAGACAAGAGCCACTTTATTAAGTATAGCTTCCTGCTTTTTATTTGTCAGAATTACTTGAGCAAGAGCCTGCCTGCGGCTTGTCTCATTTCTTATTATTTCTTTTGTTTCTATATATAACAGTTTGTTTCCTTTTTTATCCTTCAAAAGTACATCAACTTGGTTTAACACATCTAAATCCCAAGTCCCTTTATCAAAATATTTTACACAGAAATCTTTCTTAAAATTAACTTCACTGGAATTTTCATTTTTTGCTGTACTCATTGATTAAAGTCCTTTTTATTTTACCAATAATCAGTATTTATATGTTACAATATAAACATTTATTTTTTAATTTTAAAATCGGAATACAAAAAAAACATAAATCGTGCAGCATACTAATCAAACACAAACAGTAGCATAACTTACATAATTCTTTCTTTTTAAGCAAAAAAAAACAGTATATCGAAATATACTGCTTCACATATTTTATATTTTATTATATATAATGTATTCTTTCAAAATACGAAAAATTTTAAACTAAGTTTTGTTTTTTATAAATAGATGCTAAAATATTTTCCTCTTCCTTCAATAATTCTTTATTTCGTCTTTGCAATACTATTTTTGCAGTTTTAGCAGCTTTTTCTAATTGATAAATATCTGTTTTATCATTTGCCATCCAAGCAAAAGACGGTATATATTTAGGCGTCAATTTATTTAATGCGATCATAGAACAAGTTCCTATAACAGTTCCTGTATTAATAGCGGTACAGATTGCAGTTTTTGAATGATCACCACAAAGAAAACCAAAAAATTGATTGCCTGTATCAACTACTTTATGAGGTAAATTAACCCTAATATTAGAATAATTATTTTTTAAATCCGAATTATTTGTATTAGCTCCAAAATTTACCCACTCTCCTATATAAGCATGTCCTATAAATCCATCATGCTGTTTATTAGAATAACCATGAAATATTACATCTTCAACTTCGCCTCCAATTTTACAATAAGGTCCGAAAGAACAATTTTCATATACCTTCGCACCTATTTTTATAATTGAATTTTTTCCAATATAACATGGACCAATAATAACAGAATTATGCATAATTTTTACATTGTCTTCTATTATAATGCTGCCATGAGATGCATCTAAGATTACACCTGGGTAAATAGAAACATTAACACCTTTATATACACTATCCTCTATAGTATAATGCAGACTACTCTTATTTTTAAGAATAATAGTATCTTGTTCTATTTCATTAGATTGATAATATATATTATCCCATAAATAATTTATAATACTAACGTCTTCTATATTAATATAAATAATATTATTAGAATTTTGATTCGAAATATCCTTTGAATAGCTTGGAAAATATTTGGCAAAAATTGTATTATTGTTTGTAAAAAATATAATTTCAGACGAATGACCTGTTATAGCA
>JAFRQN010000143.1 GCA_017428585.1 Bacteroidota bacterium
CTCTTCCTACCGATGCAGGCGAAGAAGTTTCTACTATTGTAATAAAAGAAAAAATATTGGATCTTATTGCGAAGGAACCAAAAGACAAGCCTTATAATGATGATAAATTGGTACAACTGCTGAAAGCCGAAGGCATTAATGTTGCAAGACGTACTATTGCTAAATATAGAGAGATGATGAAAATTCCTGTTGCAAGATTAAGAAAAGAAATATAATTAAATATAATTTTTAACATAAAATAATTAAATTTGAAAAATATGGATAATATTGAAAATCAAGAATTTTTTAGACAAGTTGAAGCTGTTATTGAAGCTGATATCAAACCATTTATTGAAGCAGATGGTGGTAGAATTGAATTGACAAAAGTTGAAGATAATCATGTAGTATATGTTCAGCTTTCTGGTGCTTGTGCAGGATGCATACATTCAGCAATGACTTTAAAAGGCGGTGTAGAGCAAATTTTGCGTGAAAGAGTAGCAGAAGATATTGAAGTTAGATTAGATATATAATATAAAATTACTGCGGTAATGCAGAAATAATTAATCATTATAAAAAAAACTAACACTTATGTGTTAGTTTTTTTTATGCGGAGGGGGAGGGATTCGAACCCTCGATACCGGTTAGGTATACACGCTTTCCAGGCGTGCCAGTTCAACCACTCCTGCACCCATCCTTTGAATTTACAAATATAAAGAAATTCTTTCTATTTTCAAAATTACATTTTTGTTTAACAACCTTTTTATTTTTATTATAAAATACTATAAATAATTTTATTTTTTTTATCTTCAATTTTAGTTCTATTTATACACATTTTTTAAGTTTTTGCAATATAAACGTTGTTATTTGAATAAAATTTATTAATTTACAAATTATATATTTAAATAAATTGTATATTTTATAGTCGGAGTAATATGACAGAGAAAATTATTACTACTCTTCGTGATAAGAAAGCAGCCAGATGGACTGCGTTAATTTTATTGGCATTGATGATGTTCTTTGCCTATATGTTTGTGGATGTTTTATCTCCATTAAAGAGTATGCTTGAAACTCATAATGGCTGGAGTTCTGAAACATACGGAACATTTGCAGGTTCTGAATATTTTCTTAACGTATTTGCCTTTTTCTTGATATTTGCAGGTATTATTTTAGATAAAATGGGCATCCGTTTTACAGCAATCCTATCAGCTTCTGTAATGGTTGTAGGTGCTTCTATTAAATACTATGCTGTCAGCAGCTTCTTTGCTGGTTCTGCTTTAGAAGGAGCATTAAATTCATTTTGGCCTTCATTTCCTGCATCTGCTAAATTAGCTTCTGTAGGTTTTATGATTTTTGGCAGCGGTGTTGAAATGGCTGGTATTACAGTTTCTAAAGCTATTGTAAAATGGTTCAAAGGTTATGAATTAGCTTTAGCAATGGGTATTGAAATGGCTATTGCTCGTTTAGGTGTATTTGCTGTATTCTTGATTTCACCAAGAATAGCTGCATCATTCCAAAATGTATCATCTTCTGTTTTATTCTGTTTAATACTTTTATTTATTGGATTTATTTGTTTTATAGTTTATTCTGTTATGGATAGACGTTTAGACAAACAAATGTCTGATAGCGGTGTAGAACCAGATGATCCTTTCAAAATCAGTGATATTGGAAAATTATTTACAAGTAAAACATTCTTAATTGTTTCTGGTTTATGTGTGTTATACTATTCAGCTATTTTCCCATTCCAAAAATTTGCAACTAATATGTTGGAATGTAGATTAGGTATGAGCAATACAGAAGCAAGCGATATTTTTGCTTTATTCCCTATTGGTGCAATGGTATTAACTCCTTTATTAGGTGGATTCCTTGATAGAAAAGGAAAGGGTGCAACAATGTTGATTATTGGTGCTGTTTTAATGTGCTGCTGTCATTTAGTATTTGCTCTTGTTCCAGAACAATACTTTACAACAACTGTAGCGTTAGCAGCTATAATAATTCTTGGTGTTAGTTTCTCTCTTGTTCCTGCAGCTTTGTGGCCAAGTGTTCCTAAATTAGTTGAAAATCGTTATTTAGGTTCTGCTTATTCTGTTATTTTCTGGATACAGAATATAGGTTTATTAGGTTTCCCTGTTTTAATTGGAAAATCTTTAGCTGCTTCAAATGTAGGCGTAACAGATCCAAGTCAATATAATTATACTCAGCCAATGTTAATATTTGCAAGTTTGGGTATTTTAGCGTTCTTGCTTGGTTTATGGTTAAAATATGAAGACAAGAAACATAAATATGGTCTTGAATTGCCTAATATTCAAAAATAAATTGGTATAATTATTGCCATACATTATTTTAGTAATAATGATTGTCAAGAGCGACAATTTGATAGCCCAATTAAGTCAAAATGTCGCTCTTCTTATAATAAATTATTATAAACTATTGTAAATTGTATATAAATTTGTATATATATAAATAATTATAAATAATATGATGAATCAGTTTTCTGTTATTTTTTCAGATAGAGTGTCTGCTATATTGAATTTGTGTATTGAAGAAGCAAAACGGTTAGGATATTCCAAAGTAGAAGTTGTGCATTTGATGATTGCTATATTGCGTAATGGCGACAATATGGCAGTAAAAATTATGCAGGATTTGAATATTGATATTTTGAAATTAAAAGACTTGTTAGAAGAAACTATTGAAGTTAATAATTCTATTGTAGATAAAAGCGATGATGATAAAATAAGTATTTCAAAGGAAGTAGAGTATGTATTGCGTCGTGCTATGATTGAAGCTGCGAAAAACAAAGTCAATATCGTTGGTACTGAACATTTATTGCTTGGCATTCTTTATGATGAAAAAAATGTAGTTTCTAAAATTTTAAAAACCTTAAAAGTAGATTATAACAATGTGTTTGAACAGTTTTTAGTGATTTTAGGCTATAATAAAAAAGATTATATTGATGACAGCAGCAAAGACTATGATGAAGAACAGCCAGAAGACATTGATGAGGAAGATATGGCAGAAGACGATGACGATATGGACGATGAGGACATAGATATGGATGAAGAAGATAATAATGGTTACAGCAGACGTAGACTATTTGGGTTTAGAAGCAGCGATAAAACACAGCAAAAATCCAACAATTCTATTATTTATAATTTTTCACGTAATTTAACGAAATTGGCAGAAACAGGAAAGTTAGATCCTGTTATCGGCAGAGAAAAAGAAATAGAAAGAGTTATTCAAATACTATCACGACGTAAGAAAAACAATCCTGTTCTTATTGGTGATCCAGGTGTTGGAAAAACTGCTATTGTAGAGGGATTGGCTCTCAAAATAGTTGAACAGCAAGTGCCTTATTCTTTGCGAAACAAGCAGGTTCTTGTTTTAGATATTGCTGGTATGGTTGCTGGCACAAAGTATAGAGGACAATTTGAAGAAAGATTAAAAGCTGTTATTAATGAGCTGGAAACATCAAAGAATATTATTCTTTTTATAGATGAAATACATACTTTAGTTGGTGCAGGCAGTACTACAGGCGCTCTTGATGCATCTAATATATTTAAGCCTGCTTTGGCAAGGGGAGAACTGCAGTGTATTGGTGCAACAACTCTTGATGAATACAGAGTTTCTATTGAAAAAGATGGTGCTTTGGAAAGACGTTTCCAAAAGGTATTGGTTGAAGAACCTAATATTCAAGAAACATTAAATATATTGAATAAAATAAAATCATCTTACGAAAAGCATCATAAAGTATCATATACTGATAGTGCCATAGAGGCATGCGTAAGATTATCTGACAGATATATTACTGATAGAAAATTCCCTGACAAGGCTATTGATATATTAGATGAAACAGGTGCCCGTGTTCATGTTTCAAAAATTGAAATACCAAAATATATAAAAGATATAGAAGACGCATTAAAAAAGATTCAAGAAGAAAAACAGCAGGCTGTTTTGCAGCAGGAATTTGAAAATGCTGCTCGTTTAAGAGATTTGGGAAATGAGACAGAAGAAAAGCTGAAAATCGCCAATAAGCGATGGAACCAAGAAATAAATGATAATTTATTAAAAGTTACAGAATCCGATGTTGAAGAAGTTGTTGCTATGATGACTGGAATACCTGTAAGTAAAATAGCAAAAAGCGAAGCTGCTTCTTTATTGAATTTATCAAATGAACTTTCTAAACATATAATTGGCCAAGACGATGCGATTGAAAAATTATCAAAAGCTATAAAAAGAGCTCGTACTGGCATTAAAAATCCTAATCGTCCTATTGGTTCTTTTATGTTTCTTGGTCCTACTGGTATTGGAAAAACGGAACTTGCAAAAGAGCTTGCGAAAGCGTTGTTTAATAATAATGATGCTTTGATTAGAATAGATATGAGCGAATATATGGAAAAATTCTCAGTATCAAGACTGACTGGAGCGCCTCCAGGATATGTTGGATACGAAGAGGCTGGACAGTTGACGGAAAGAGTAAGGAAGAAACCATATAGTGTAGTTTTGTTTGATGAAATA
>JAFRQN010000144.1 GCA_017428585.1 Bacteroidota bacterium
AAAATATCTATTTATTTCTTGTCGATAACAATTATAAATTAATAGTTTTCTTTTCTTTACCATTCCTTAAATATAATTTTATACAATTTTATACAATAAAATCTGAATTAATACGTTTCCAATTGTACAACATAATTAATAAAAAACTATGTTAATTGTTTATGTGCTATTAAAATAAGTAAGTTATATTTATTTTCTTGTCAAAAAATATATTGGGAACTATCTATGAAGAAGAAAACATTAGTGTTATGTATTCTTGGTTTATTATTAATAGTTTTAGGATATTTTATATATCAAAAAGTGTTTAGCTCAACTACACTTGGACTTATAAATTATACCAACGCAGAAGCTGCGGCTTTGGCAAATGTATCCAATAATTCATCTGTAAAAATATTAGTTATAGATGAAAATGACGTTTCAAAAATAAACAGCTGTGATGTCGTTTTAGTTAATGGTATGGGACTGCGTATAGATGAGGAACAACGTGCAGCTATTGAAAAATATTCTGAAAAGAATCCGCTTCTTGTATTTGCTGCAACTAATCCTGCCAATGAATTTAATTCATTAGATAGTTCACAGACAGAAATGATTATGAATTACATGTCAGGCGGTTCAAAGAATAATTACTATGAAATGCTGAATTATATTCGCAGGGTTATTGATAAGAAAAAATATAATACACATGATATTGTTAATCCGCAGGTTGTAGATACAGAAGTATTTACATATCCAAATGAAGATGCAGTTTTTAAAACTTTAAGAGATTTCCAGCAATATTATGAAAAACAAAATCTCTATAAAGAAGACGCACAACGAATATTAATTTTTACAGCAATGCTTTTCCCTCTTTCTGGGAATACAGAACCTATAGATGAACTTGTTTATGCTTTGCAAAAACGAGGTTATAATGTGTACTGCTATGCAGGCATGATGAACAGACTTCCTGTAATTAGAGAAGTCAATCCAGATGCAGTTATTAACTTTCCGCATGGACGTTTGCAAATGTTTAATGGCGATCTTGGTGTTGATTTATTGAAAGAATTAAATATTCCTTTGTTTAGTCCGCTTGTAATGATGAACACATACGAAGATTGGATGAAAGATAAACGAGGAATGGACGGTGGTTTCTTAAGTCAAAGTGTTGTTGTTCCTGAAATTGATGGCGGTATTTTGCCATACGTTTTCTTTACAACTAAAAGAAATGAAGAAAACTTTTATCCTTATAAGGTCATTCCAGAAAGACTTAACAAATTTGTTGATATAGTTGATAAAAATCTACAATTGCAGCATAAAAGCAATAGAGATAAACGAGTAGCAATTTTTTATTATAAGGGGCCGGGGCATGGTTCTTTGACGGCTGCTGATATAGAGGTGCTGCCTTCTTTATACAACCTATTAAAAAAATTAAAAATTGAAGGATATAAAGTAGAAAATCTGCCTGATAATTTGAATGAATTTAAGAATTTAATATATAATTATGGAAGTATATTTGAACCATATTCAAAAGGATTAATAAATGATTTTATAAATAAGTCTAATTCTCAAAAAGTTCAAGCAAAACCAGTTTTTATTTCTCAAAAAGACTATGAAAAAATGTTTAATAGTCATTTAAATAAGAATATGCGTGATGCAGTAGAGAAAAAATATGGTGATATCAGCAGTGATTATATGTCATTTGAACAAAACAATGAATCATATTTAGCAGTTGCAAAATTAGATTTTGGTAATGTAGTCCTGCTTCCTCAACCGCTTCCTGCAGCAGGGGATAATACCTTCCAAATTATTCATGGTGCAAATGTTGCACCGCCACATTCATATATAGCGCCATATTTATGGATGCAGGATGGATTTAAAGCTGATGCCGTAATACATTTTGGAACGCATGGCTCGTTAGAGTTTACTCCAGGGAAAGCTGTTGCATTATCTGATGAGGATTGGTCAGACATTCTTATTGGCAGTGTTCCACACGTTTATATTTATGCAGCAAGTGATGTTGGAGAAGGTATTATTGCAAAACGCAGATCTTATGCAACGTTAGTTAATCACTTAACGCCGCCTTTTATTGCTTCAAACTTACAAAATAATTATAATGAACTATTTAATTATATATCTACTTATTATAAAAGCAGTCCAAAAGTTCAAAATAGTTTAGCAAAGAAAATTAAAAATATTGTAGTTAAAAACGGAATTCATAGAGATTTAGGATTAGATTCTAATTCAAATACAGTTTATACAGAAGCTGAAATTAATAAAATTGAGAATTATGCAGAGGAAGTTGCCAAAAGCAAGGTTACAGGAAATCTATATACGCTGGGAGTGCCATATTCTACAAAAGAAATTAATGAGACTACAGTTTATATAGCATCAGAACCAATAGCAGCAGCACGTTTTGAAATTGATGTTTATAAGAATAAAGTTTCTGCCAAAGAAAGGAAAAACAATGCTTTCTTTAATAGAAATTATTTGACGCCTGCAATGGATATGGTAAAGAAAATACTAAATAATCAAAAACCAGCATTGGGAATCGATGAAAAAGATATGGAAAAAGCAGAGCAGTATTCTCAAATGCTAAAAGAAATGAGTAAAATGCCTATGATGGCTAATAATACTGCACAGGCAAAAAGCAGTGTTAAATCTAAAAAATCAAAAAAGCCAAGCGGCGGACATCCATGGTGGATACCTAAAATAGGCAAACGTCCTGATATGGCTAAAAATATGGAAGAACCTAAAAAAGATGCAGTTAAATCAAAGAAAGATACTATTAAAGCTTCCAAAGGAGAAAGCAAACCAAATATAAATGAAAAAGATGTTAAATACTACAACGCATTATTGGCATATAAAAAAGCAGTAGATAATGCTGTAAATTACAGCAATGATTTAAAAAATTGTCCTAATTATGAATTAAATTCTGTAATTAATGCTCTTAATGGCGGCTATGTTCATCCATCAAGCGGCGGCGATATTCTTTCAAATCCTAATGTTCTGCCAACTGGCAGAAATATGTATTCTATAAATATAGAAGCTGTTCCTACGCCTGCTGCCTGGGAGGTAGGAAAACGATTAGCGGATGATTTAATAAAGGATTACCAAACTCGTCATAAAAATCAGTATCCGAAACGTGTAAATATAACATTATGGAGCGGAGCATTTATAGAAAGCGAAGGCGCAAGCATAGCGCAATGTCTTTATTTACTTGGAGTAGAACCAATTTATGATGCTATGGGTCGTGTTAATGAATTAGCGTTGATTGAAAGTTCTAAATTAGGCCGTCCTCGAATAGATGTAGTTGTTCAAACTTCAGGACAGCTTAGAGATATAGCCGCAAGCCGATTATTCTTAGTAAGCAAAGCCGTTAGTATGGCGGCAGAAGCTAAGGATGATTCCCATAAAAACTATGTAAAGGAAACAACAGGCGAGGCAGAAAAAGATTTGATTAAATCTGGGCTAACTCCTAAAGAAGCAAAACAGGCTGCGCGTTACCGAATTTTTGGCGGCGTTAATGGTATGTATGGAACAGGAATAACAGGTATGATACAAAGCAGCGATCAATGGTCTGATAAAAATGAAATAGCTGATGCCTATATTAATAATATGGGAGCTAATTATGATACGCCTGAAGATTGGGGTGAAAATATAGCAGGCGGTAAAAGCAGTATTTTTAAAACTATGCTGAAAAATACTGATGCTGTTGTACATTCAAGACAAAGCAATGTATGGGGCGCTTTATCTTTGGATCATGTTTATGAATTTGTGGGTGGAGTTAATCTTGCTGTAAAAAGTGTAACAGGAAAAGAACCTGAAGCATATTTCAATATGTTAAACAACCGCCATAATCCAAAAATACAGGAATTAAAGGAAAATGTTGGAATTGAAGCCAGAACTACTATTCTAAATCCTACCTATATAAAAGAAAAAATGAAAGGGAGCGAAGGAGCAGCCGAGGGTATTACAGGAACAATAGAAAATATGTTTGGCTGGGAAGTTACACGTGAAAATTTGATCGAAGATAATCTTTGGAATGATATATATAATATATATGTTAAAGATAGTTTTGGATTAAAAGTTCAAGAATTTTATGAAGATAACAATCCATACGCTATGGAAGAAATGACTGCCATTATGTTGGAGACTGTTCGAAAAGGATATTGGAAAGCAAGCGATGAGCAAATAAAAACTCTTGCCTCTCTTCATACAGAATTAATTGAAAAATATGGAATTAGCGGAAATAGAAAAACAGCAAACAATGCAAAACTGCAAGACTTTATTATGAAAAATATAAGCAGTGAAAGAAAGAATAATTATAATCAAGCTATAAATCAAGCAAATAAAATTAATAATAAAGAAACAGGCAAAAATGTTGTTTTGAAAAAAGATAAGACGTTAAAACAACAAGAAAAAAATATTAAACAGACGGATATTGATAATGATGATACAGACTGGACTTTGACAGCTTGGCTTATAGGCGGTTTCTTTGTTGTTTTAGGTGTAATTATCATTATTTTAAGAAAGAAAAACAAAAAAAATACTTTTAAGGCATAATAAAATTATTTGATAAAAATCTATGGAACTGATAGTATTATTTATATTTATTATCGAATACTTTATACAAATACTAAGGATTGCAGAATTTAAGAAATGGTGGTCTAAATTAATCATATCTTTGATTTTGGGAGTTGTTCCTCTTATAATGCTTCCGAGTGCAATAAATATGAATAAGTCTTTTTTGTCAGCTGTTTTTTTAGACAAGAGCTTGTTTTATTTCCTTAAAACATTGTTTTTACTGGAAGGTATTTATTTCTTATGGTTAAGCATTAGAGAACCAAAGGAAGAATTTGGACTGGCTGATCATAAATTTTATCATTCGATGCCTTTCGGAATAATTGCATTATGCGGTATTTATTTTTTAGAAATAAAAATACTTTTGTTGGGGTTAAATATAGATTTTTGGTTTCTCGCGGTTATTTTGTCTCTGCTGATAATTGTTTTGCTGTTTTTCGGCAGTTGGATTATAAAGAGGCTTTTGCCACAGAGATTTTATAGGACTGAACTTTCATTTATTTTAAATTTATTAATATTGATTTTAATTGTTTTTATTATATAAATTTTAATTATATTATATTAAATAAAAATGGAATTATTTGAAAAAATACTTTTTTATTTATCAACAGGATTGCTTTTGCCTGTAATAATACTTATTCTATGGTTTATAATACGTGGAATAATACTAATTTTTCAATGTTATTTGTGTTATGTAGAAAGACTGCGTGTCAATAAGCAGTTAAAACCTTTCTTGGAAGAACGCAGCATAAGTGAAATAAAGGATTTATCAGGTAATAAGCAGCTGTTGTCTCGTTTTATTCAAAAATTATTGGCTAATCAAAATGATTTATCTTACAGGGACAAAATTTTATCTGATTTTGAGGTAGAATGTCAAAAAGATTTGGATAAATCACGTACTTTGTCAAAATTGGGTCCTATGCTTGGACTTATGGGAACTTTAATTCCAATGGGTCCTGCTTTAGCTGGACTTGCAGCAGGCGATATTGCTGCTATGTCTTCTCAAATGCAAATTGCTTTTAATACTACAGTTCTTGGCTTATTGATTGGAGGTATTGGCTTTTTAACTTTGCAGCTTAAACAAAGATGGTATGCTGCCGATTTAAACGTTATTGAGTATGTCAATACAAGTATTACAGGAGAATTAAATGAGAAGAAATAGATTTAATGAAAGTGATGATGAATCTGTGAATCCTATGCTCTCTGTAGCTAATTTATTTGATGTTGCTATAGTTTTTGCACTTGCTCTGATGGTTGCTCTTGTTGTACGATTCCAAATGGATGAAATATTTAGCAAAGAGGATTATACAATAGTTAAAAATCCTGGAAAATCCAATATGGAAATCATAAAGAAAACAGGAAAACAAATAGAGCGTTTTAAAGCATCTAATGATGCAAAAACAAATAAGCAAAAAGGGAAACGTCTCGGAGTTGCTTATGAATTAGAAGATGGAGAGATTATTTATATACCAGAATAGTAGAGTAAAATGAAAACAAAATTTATTTTAATTGTATTTATTAGCTTGTTATTAATAAATAATAATATATTTGCAGCAGTTATAAAAGTATTGGAAGCTGAAGACGGCAGACCTATATATGGTGTTAGTATATCTATTGGGACAAATAAAAAATACTTTTATACTGACAAGCATGGCAAATTAGAAGTTGATGTATCATCGCCACAGCGTATTAACCTAAAAAAATCTGGTTATAAATCTATACTTGATACCTTATATATTACTTCTGATGAATGTGTTTATTATATGGAAAAGGACGCATTTTTGATGGATCAAATTGTAGTTACTGCTACAAGAACAGATAAAACATTAAAAGAAAGTCCTGTTATAACACAAGTTATAGATAAAGAATCTATTGTAGAACAAGGATATAGCGATGTAAAAGAATTGTTAAGCGCAGAAGTGCCTTCCTTAGAATTTTCTGATACTGGTCCGATGGGAATCCAAATAAATTCAGGCGGTTTAAATGCAAAAAATATTCTATTTCTTATAGATGGCGAGAGGCTGGCTGGAGAAAAAAGCGATAACATAGACTATTCCCGCTTAAATATTTCTAATATAGAACGAATAGAAATAGTTAGAGGAGCTGGCAGTGCTTTATACGGCTCTCAAGCTATGGGAAGTGTAATAAACATTATTACAAGCGAACCTAAAGAAGGGTTTTCGGCTTCAATTGGAGGTAAATATACTCAGCGGAATGGATTAGATTTTGAGAATTATGATGAATCTGACCGCTTATATAATTATAAAAAAAGATTAGATAAATTAAATTTAAATGGTCAAGGAACACTTGGCTATAAAAAGGGCGGTTTTAGTTCACTGCTTGATTTTACGTATCAAACTTATGACGGATATCAATTATACGACAGAGAAGGTGAACGCAGAAATTATAAATCGAAGGACAGCATTGTAGAACTTCCTGTTAGTACAACTCCAACTACAGTAAGTGGAAATGAATCCATTAATATAGGTGAGAAGTTAAGTTATGAAACAGGTGATTTGAAGTTGTCTGCCAATATACGTTGGTTTAATTTAAATAAGTATGATTGGGTAAAAGATAATCAGCATGAGCAAAATATAGATTATTCATACGGACTTAAAGTTAACTATAAAAACTTATTGGTTTCTATGAATGCCGATAATTATGATCGTTATTCTAAAAGTGAGATTAACACAGATAACCGCAGTTTAATTTATACAAATGATATATATAATCCAAAAATTCAATATACATTTGATAGATTGAAAAATAATCTCTTTAATTTTGGCGCAGAGTTGCTTTTTGATCGATTATATTCAGATCGTTTTACTTATAATGTATATGAGTCAAAGAAACAATGGCTTGCTTCTATTTTTGTTCAAGATGATTGGGACGTTACAGATAAAATTAATATTGTTCTTGGCGCTCGTTTAGATGAGCATAAAGAATACGGCTTAAATGCAGCTCCTAAAGCATCGATTAAATATGATTTAACGCCGTTTACTCTTAGATTTAATTATAGCAACGGTTATAGATGTCCTACATTAAAAGAACTTTATATGTTTTGGGATCATCAAGGAATGTTTACTATAGTCGGAAGCAAGGATCTGCGTCCTGAAAAGAATAATTATTTTTCTCTTTCAACGGAATATGTTTCTTCCATTATATACTGCAATGTTTTAGCGTATGCTAATCTATTTACTAATAAAATCGATGGAATATGGACAAATGATGAAACTGTTTATTTATATTCCAATATAGGCAAAACAGAATTGTATGGGGTAGATTTAAATACAAAAATAAAAATTGTAAAAGATTTGTTTTTCCATGGCAATGTTAATTATTTAATAAAACAACATAATTCTGCAGTAGCTGCCAACATAATTTCACCATTATGTTTATCTGGCCGTCTTGAATATAAAAAGAATTTAAGTTTTGCAGATCTTGTTGTTAATTTAAGCAGTACATATCGTTCTGGAAAAGATTATTCGGTTCTTGATGACAACGATGAAGAGTATTTCGTTCATATTGATGACTATGTAATTACAAATACCAGCGTATCTTGTGTTTTTCAGAATAAATATAGAATCACGTTTGGTATAAATAACATATTTGATTACACAGCGCCTATTGTTTCGTTTAATTCTACAAATACTCCAGGTCGTCGTATGTTCTGTGCTTTTAATGTTGATTTTTAACTTATTAAAATTTGATTAATTACTAATTCAATAAAATATTAAAATAGATTAATCGTTTATAAATATAGATTATTCCAAAAAATTTTTTATAAATTATAGTTTTAAAAAATATGAAAAAAAACAATTTATTTTTCTATGCAGCTTTTTTATTTGCTGCAATGATTTTTGTATCAGGGTGCAAAGATAATAAAGACAATCCTGTAACACCAACCAATGAAGGGGCTAAAAGCTATAATATCCAATTTATAGATGCTACTTCTTATGGTGATGTATGGACTTACTTCAATTTAGAGGAAGGCAAAGTCGTAGAAGTAAAGGAAGACGAACATTTTAACAATAAGAGTTGGGATATTGCTTTTAATAGATATAATGTTCGTACAAACGGCGGTGCTTCTGGCGCTGGCAATGGCGGCGCTTATGATATGGGCCAGGTAGAAATGAATTCTGTTGCTAAAGTGCCAGATGATATTAACTTAGTTGTTGATTCAACTTGGTCTATTGTAGGAGATATTAGTTCAATGCCTCCATCATATATTTCATCAACAGCTAATCCTTTATTAAGCAAAGCTATAAGTTCTGCAGGTATGCCTCCGTCATACGTTTCTGATGAACATGTTTATATAGTAAAAACTGCTTCTGGCAAATGGGCTAAATTGATTTTTACAAGCTACTATAATGATGAACTGCCTGCTAAAAGCGGATATATTAGCTTTGATTATGTTATACAAACAAACGGAGGCAAAGAATTCTAAAAAATATTTTGGTATTAGAATAAAATAAAGATACATTTGTATTATATAATTGTATCAAATAATATTTTAATATTAATATTTTCTTTCTTTATTGAAATTATTTTAAATTAGATAATAATTATTTTATTGATACAACAACTAAATTTATAATTTAGTTGTTGTTTCTTTATATAAAGACTATGATAAAAAAAAATAACTTCCCTTTGATTATGGGAATTGTCAATATAACTCCTGATTCTTTTTCTGATGGAAGTATTGATAGAATTTCCAATAACTACATAGAAGAATGTTGTTCTAATGCCGAAAAATTGATAAACGAAGGTGCAGATATTATTGATTTTGGAGGAGAAAGCACTAATCCAAAATCAACGTTTGTTCCATCTGACGAAGAAATAAGACGGGTTGTACCTGTAGTAGAAAGATTTAGAAGCAGGTTTCCAACATTTCCTATTTCTATTGATTCAAGAAAATATGAAGTATGCAAAGAATTGATTAAATATAATATTCAATATATAAATGATATTTCAGGACTTACTTATAATCCTAAAATGGTGGAATTAGCAGTGGATTCTGATATTAAATTAATCATTATGCATTATAGGGAGCATCATGATACGCATTATGCAAATGTAGTTAATGATGTATATGATTTCCTATATAAGCAGATAAAATATGCTGAGTCGTTTAATGTAAAGAATATTATTATTGATTTAGGTATTGGATTTGGGAAAGAATGCAGTGATAATCTAACTTTATTAAAAAATATACAGAAATTTGATTCTTTGGGATATCCTATGCTGCTTGGCATTTCCAGAAAAAGATTTATTGGCGAGGTTATTCAAGAAACGAATCCAAAAGAGCGGGATTTTGCAACAATGATATATCACGCTTTATTATTAAAAGAAAATAATATAAAAATTATTCGCGTTCATAATGTAAAGTTAGCCAAACAATTAAAAAATATATATAATTCTATTTGTTGATATTTATTTAAATTAATAGTTTTATTTATTTATTATTTTTGTAAAACAAAAACGAATATTTTTTGTCGTGCAATAATGGTTAGATTTTTCATATTTTAAGAATAATATAGTCTTTATGGAATTTATAAAAGAGCTGTTTTTATCTTCAGCATTAGATGGTCCAGCGGTGGCTCATTCAATACTTATTTTATCGCTTGTTATTGCTTTTGGCATTATGCTTGGCAAAATTAAAATTGCAGGCATATCTTTTGGTGTAACAGGCGTTTTGTTTATAGGTATTGTCTTCAGTCATTTTGGATTAAATATTGATGCAAATTTGCAGCATTTTATTAAAGAACTTGGTCTGATTCTTTTTGTGTATTCTATTGGTCTGCAGGTTGGTCCAGGTTTTTTTGCATCGTTTAGAAAGGGAGGCGTTGTATTAAATAAAATAGCGCTTATTGTTATTTCCTTAGGCATAATAACAACAGTTGTTTTATATTATTGTACTGGACTGCCTATGTCCACTATGGTTGGAATTATGTCTGGCGCCGTAACAAATACGCCGGGACTTGGCGCTGCGCAACAAACATTTAATGATTTGCATCTTGGAATGGATGCTCCTAATATTGCAACTGGTTATGCTGTAGCTTATCCTTTAGGCGTAATAGGCAGCATTTTAATATTTATACTTTTAAGATACATTCTAAAAATTAATGCTAAAAAGGAAGAAAAAGAAAATGAAATAGATGCTGATCAAATTAAAGATATTCCGGGAAAACCTGTATCTATAGAAGTATCGAATCCTGCTCTTGATGGAAAAACGATTCAAGAAATTCAGGAAATTTCTTCTCGCAATTTTATTATTTCAAGAATTTGTCATCAAAACGACACGCAGACTTTGGTGAATGCTGACACTAAAATTAAATTTGGCGATAAAATTTTAGTGGTAGCTGCTGCAAAAGATATTGAACCGATTGAGGTATTGATAGGGCGCAAGGTTGAAATGGATTGGATGCTTGATACTAATATGATTTCAAGACGTTTCTTAATAACTAAACCAGAGTTAAATGGGAAAAAACTTGCTGATTTACGTCTTAGAAATACTTATGGCATTACTATAACAAGAGTAAATAGATCTGGAATAGATTTAGTTGCAGCTGGCAATTTGCAGCTGCAAATTGGAGATCGAGTAACCGTAGTGGGATTAGAACCTTCTGTTTTACAGGCAGAACAAATATTTGGCAATTCAATGAAACGGCTTAATCATCCTAACTTAATTCCTATTTTTATTGGTATTGCTATTGGTGTGCTTGTTGGATCAATTCCTTTTTGGCTGCCGGGAATACCTCAACCAATGAAATTAGGGTTGGCTGGAGGACCTTTAATTGTTGCTATTTTAATAGGGCGTTATGGTCCAAAATATAGAATGGTAACTTATACTACAATGAGTGCAAATCTAATGCTGAGAGAAATAGGAATTTCCTTGTTTTTGGCTGCGGTTGGATTAGGCGCTGGCAGCAATTTTATTTCCACTATTTATAATGGTGGTTATATTTGGATATTATATGGTGCTTTGATTACTGTTATTCCTCTTTTTATTACTGGTTTAATAGGCAAATTATACTATAAAATTAATTATTATACTTTAACAGGAGTTTTAGCGGGAGCTTCTACTAATCCACCTGCTTTGGCTTTTATTAATGAACAAACTAATAATGATGCTCCAGCGGTTGGATATGCTACTGTGTATCCTTTGTCTATGTTCTTAAGGGTATTAATTGCCCAGTTATTAATTCTTTTATTTTAATTTCGTATAAACAAAAGACAGTTTAAATTAGCGGATTGTATATGTTCAAAATGTCATGCTTTATGTCTCTTTTGTACACTGTATGACAAAATTTACATACAATTTGTCTTTTGAAATAATGCACTTGTATAAAAGTGTGTCAAAATGTCTGATTGATATTTTTGGCACACTTTTCGTATTTTATAAGGCAAGTTCGTTGAACGACGGACTAAGAAAATTAAAAATGATAATTAAAATAAATAATAAATAATAAATAAAAGGAGAATTAAAATGAGAACGTTAATGTTAAATCGTGATTTTGTAAGTCCATTCTTGAGAATGGCAAGAGATCTTGATAATTTGGATTATGGTTGTAATCATAATAATTTGCTTAATCCACTTTATCACAGTGATATCTTAAATCATAAATTTGATATCTATGAAGATGAAAAAGCAGTATTTTTAGTTGCAGATATGCCGGGTATCAAAAAAGAAGATATTTCAATCAATGTAACTAAAAACAGACTAACAATTAAAGCAGAAAAGAAAGATTATGAGAAAGTCGATAAAAAGACATTCCACTTATCCGAACGAGTATTTGGTAAATTTGAAAGAAGTTTTGAACTGCCAAATTACATAGATACAGAGAATATTAAAGCAGATTATGAATCAGGTGTATTGACTTTGACAATGAACAAAAAAGCAGAAACACAACCAAAAATGATAGAAGTTTCTGTTAAATAAAATAATAATTAATAAAATAAATAATTAATAAAAATTTATAAAATAATAAATAAATATAAATATTAAATATACAATAGGAGGAAAATATGAGACCGTTACCAATAATGTTAAATCGAGATTTTGTAAGTCCATTCATGAGAATGGCAAAAGAATTTGATAATTTGGATTGTCATTATAATCATAATCACTTCTTTGATCCATTTTATCATAATGATATCTTAAATCATAAATTTGATATCTATGAAGATGATAAATCAGTAGTTTTAACAGCAGATATGCCGGGTATCAAAAAAGAAGATATTTCAATTAATGTAACTAAAAACAGACTAACGATAAAAGCAGAAAAGAAAGATTATGAAAAGGTCGATAAAAAAACATTCCATTTATCCGAACGAATATTTGGTAAATTTGAAAGAAGTTTTGAATTGCCAGATTATATAGATACAGAGAATATTAAAGCAGATTACGAATCAGGTGTATTAACTTTGACAATGAACAAGAAAGCAGAAACACAGCCAAAAATGATAGAAGTTTCTGTTAAATAACCAAATAATTAATCAATCAATATATTATAAAATAATAAATATAGATAT
>JAFRQN010000145.1 GCA_017428585.1 Bacteroidota bacterium
ACCTCTACATCACTTTCAGGATATGGAGATAATAAACATTCTACACCATATTGATGAAACTCGCGCAATCTTCCTTTTTGAGGTCTTTCGTATCTATAATATGATCCTATATAAAACAATCTTAAAATATTAATATTTGCTAACAAATTATTTTGTATAACTGCTCGTACTAAAGCAGCAGTTTGTTCTGGCCTTAAAGTTAATGATTCTCCACCTTTATCTTCAAAAGTGTACATTTCCTTGTTTACAATATCAGTACCTTCACCAACCCCGCGTAAAAATACTTCGGTTTTTTCAAAAATAGGAGTTCTAATTTCATTATATCCATATCTCTGTGAAATATTTCTACATACATTTTCAAGGACTTGCCAATTTTTTATTTCATTTGGCAAAATATCTTTTGTGCCGCGAATAGCTTGTAATAATGACATAATATATATTATTTTTATTAATATTTAAGTTTTAATTATTATTTATAACCTCTCCAAATAAAGTCGCGCCAGTAGAGCGAATTACTTTTATTTTAATTAAATCACCTTGTTTATATTTTTTTTCTTTATTATTAAATATAACTAATTTATTTGTATCAGTTCTACCTGCCCATTCTAATACATTTTTTTTACTTGGAGCTTCTACAAGTATTTCAAAAATTCTACCAATCTCTTCCTCGTTTTTTTCTCTTGATATTTGATTCTGTTGCTCTATAATTTCATTTAATCTTCTTATTTTTTCTTCTTCAGGTACTTCATCATTCATTTTAGCTGCTCGAGTACCTTCCCTTGGCGAATACTTAAACATAAAAGCACTATCAAATCTTACATGTTTCATAGCATCTAATGTAGCTTGGTGATCCTCTAATGTTTCTATAGGATAACCTGCAATTACATCTGTAGATAATGCACAATGAGGAATTAATCTTCTAATTTTATCAATTAATTCAAAAAAATGTTCAACAGTATATCGTCTATTCATATCTTTGAGAATTCTATTAGAACCAGATTGCAAAGGCAAATGAATATAATTACATATATTATCATATTGTGCAATAGTTTCTATTAAAGCATCACTCATATCTCGTGGATGAGAAGTAACAAATCTAATTCTCATTTCTGGAATTATTTCTGCTATTTTCCTTAACAAATCAGGGAACCGCACACCATTATCATTGTAACTATTTACATTTTGTCCCAATAAAGTAACTTCCTTGAAGTTTTCTTCTTTTAATAGATTTATCTCTTTTAAAATAGATTCAACTGTTCGAGAACGTTCACGACCACGTGTATAAGGAACAACACAATAAGAACAAAAATTATTACAACCACGCATAATAGAAACCCAAGCAAACATATCACTATTTCTTGCTGGTATAATATCGCTATAAGTTTCTTCCATGCTTAATTCAATAGCTAAACCATTATGTCCTTCAAGAGCATTCCTTGCTAATTCTGGTAATTTTTTATATTCATCTGGACCAACAACAATAGAAACAGCATTTAAAGAATCAAATAATTTGTCTTTTAAACGTTCAGCCATACAACCTATCACACCAATAACTGCATTCTGTTTACGTTTCCTTAATATATGATGTAATGTATCTATTCTATTTAAAACACGTTCTTCTGCATTATCTCTAACAGAACAAGTATTTAATAAAATAATATTAGCATCATCTAAAGATGCTGCAGTCATTCCATCAGATAAAAGAATGGATTTCACAATTTCAGAATCACTTACATTCATCTGACAGCCATAGGTCTCTATATAGAAAGAATATTGTTCCATTACTGTTTGTATTATTTTTTTAATTTGAGAATAAAGCTTTTAAATAACTCCAGGTATTTACAGTATCATTATTTTGAAAATCTTTCCAATTAGTAATAGTCCATTCACTATTTAGTTCATTTTTTATAGTAAAATTAACTTTCCCTTGATAGTTAGTTGGAATACTAATATCTATAAATTCACATTTTATAAAATAATCTGCAATAAAAACAGCTGAATCAGCCGATAAAGAAACAAATTCTTTATTTGTAAATATCAAATTAGGATTTACTGCATTTTGCAAATTAGTTGATAAAGCTATAATATACTGTTTCTCATTATTGACATTCCATTCTTGAAATAATGATGGATATCTTGCTAAAATTTCACTTGTTGGTAGAAATTCAAATTTATTTTTAGAAAAACAAGAATAATAATTTTCTGAATTCTTTTTATTAAATGCTTCTAACAAATTTTCAATAACAATATCTGGTGTTGTTGGAGGAACAAAAACACCAGAATCTCCAATTGGATCTTCAGGAGTTCTTGTTTCAAAAATAGAACAAGAACCCATAAATACTACCAATAAAATAATAATAAAATATACTATTTTTTCTTTTGTCATTGAAATTTTTATTCAAAATTAATTATCTTTATCTAAACTTAAAGCAATACCAAGTTCTTTTAATTGCTGTTCATCAACAACATTAGGCGAACCATCCATTATAGAAATGCCGCTTGTTGTTTTAGGGAAAGCAATAACATCTCTGATATTATCAGTCCCAGCAAGCATCATTACAACTCTGTCTAATCCAAGAGCTAAACCAGCATGAGGAGGTGCTCCAAATTTCAATGCTTTTAATAAGAATCCAAATTTATCTTCTGCATTTTGTTCAGAAATACCTAAAAGACTAAATATTTTTTGTTGTATTGCATTTTCGTGTATTCTAACGCTGCCGCCGCCAAGTTCTGCTCCATTTACTACTAAATCATAAGCATTTGCATGAACATCTGCAGGATTAGAATCTAATTTTTCTATATCTTCATCTTTTGGTGCTGTAAAAGGATGATGCATTGCTACATAACGTTTTTCATTTTCATCATATTCAAAGAGTGGAAAATCTACAACCCAATGGAAACTAAATACATCACGAAGTTTTTCCATTATACCCAATTGTCTTGCAAGTTCCAAACGCAATGCTCCTAAAATAGTATATGTACGATACTTTTTATCAGAAGAAATTAATAATAAATCTCCATCAGCAGCGCCTGATTTTTCTAAAATACTATCCAATACGTCTTTAGTTAAGAACTTAGCAATAGGAGAATTGATTTCTCCATTAACTATTTTAATATAAGCTAATCCCTTTGCACCATATTTTTTTGCATATTCTACAAGATTATCTATTTGTTTGCGAGAATAGTTAGCAGCTCCCTTAGCATTAATTACAGCAACTCTTCCCTCTGGATCGCTTAAAACATCATTAAAT
>JAFRQN010000022.1 GCA_017428585.1 Bacteroidota bacterium
ACTAATAATATTTTTTTTGTTAAAAAAATTTGCTTTGTATTTAAATTTAAAAAAGTTTTAAACAATTTCTTTTTTTTCTTTTTTATTTTGTTTTTAATATAGTCAATAATAATTTTATATACTTATTGACTGAACATTATTCACGGCTGTGTTTCTTTAGTATTCATTTTCATACTAATAGCCGTTCTAATTATTAACAATTAAAACTTATTATTGTATAATTGAAAAATACAAATTTTTATTAATTATTCTTTAAAAAATTTTTTTTCAGTGGCTGTATTTTTTTTGATAAAAAATAACTCAATAATTGTTTCAGAGTTATTTTTAAAGATACTAAAATAATATTTAATCCTGCTGTTTTTTAATTTTATTTTTATTATATATTATTGTTATTTATTTATATTTTAATTATTTTTGTTTAACAACAATTTTCAAAAAGTATAATATTTTATAGTATAAATATGTTATCATTAGAAAGCATTATTTTATGTTTATTGATAATTAATATATTTTTAGTTTTTTATCCTTTTTTAGTATATCCTGTTGTTTTGTATATTATATCATTATTTAAGAAACAGAGGTATATTATAAATAATAATTCAAAAGAACTTCCTGAACTAACGGTCGTTATTGCTGCTTATAATGAAGAAAAAAATATAACGGACGCTATTTTATCTTTGTATAAAGATGGATATGACCATAATAAATTAAGAGTAATTGTTGGTATAGATGGAAAAACTGATAATACTGATTTAGAAATTAATAAATTACAAAAAATATATCCAAATATAGAATATTATATATTAGAACATAGAGGCAAGAATGCTGTTTTAAATACCATAATTCCAAAAGTAAAAACTTGCTATTATTTGGTTATGGATGCAGATATGAGGGTTAAAGAAAATACTTTGGTTAAGATGGTTGCACCGCTTATGTATAATGAGAAAATAGGAGCTGTACTTGCTAATATGGAAAAGATAAATATTAGCGAAAATGATACAAACAATGCTGGCAGTACTGGTGAAAAAATATATCAAAAATTTGAGACTTTTTTAAGGAAAAAAGAATCCAATATAAGAACAACTGTTAATGCTTTCGGTTTTATTGCAATGCGTAGGGATGAATTTTTACCTATTCCTAACGATTTTATGTGTGATGATTTTTTTGCAATTCTAAAAACTAATAGCATGAAAAAAAATGTATTTTTTATTGATGATTTATATGTTCAAGAGATAAGCAGACAATCACTCTCTGGAGAAGTAAATAGAAGACAAAGAATGATAGCTGGTTCTTTAGCAACTATTAAATACTATAAAAAATTATTACTACCTAATTATGGTTTTACATCATTTGCTTTATGGTCGCATAAATGCTTAAGGTATCTTTTACCATTATATTTGATAATTATTGCGATTACTTCTATTTTCATACCACCATCAATATTTAGGGATTTCTTGATATATTTCCAGCTCATTTTTTATTTTATTTCTGTAATAGCTGTAATTTTAGAAAAAAATGGAATAAGACTGTTGTTATTTAAAATATTATCTTTTTTCTTAATGATGAATTATAGTTTTATTTTAGGGATTGTTAGATTTTGTTTTGGTAGACAAAATTCAAGTTGGAAAAGAAATTAAAGATGTATTTTAATTTTATTTAGTGATTTTATAATATTAGGTTATAATTTTAATAAAAAATTAATAATTAAATAAACAGCACATAATTATGAGTGATAATATAAATGATAGTCTTAATTCGGAAAAAATGATACAAGAAACTCAACCAGAGGAAGACAATACAGATAATATTATAGACAGCAGTATTGATGATGTTGAAAGGAATGACGATGGTGAAAATGATAAGAACATGAGTTTTCTGGAACATATTGATGAGATGCGAAAGAGAATTATTTATGTCATTATTTTTTTAGTCATCAGTTGTGTTTTTGTTGCTGCCAATATTTCAACTTTAATGCAGGATGTCTTTCTTGCTCCCGCTTTAAATGCTAATCTTTTATTACAGAATTTACAACCATTTGGACAGCCAATTTTATATTTTAAAGTAATTTTTATTGCGGCTGCTATAATAACTATGCCTTTTTTCTTATGGCAGTTTTGGATTTTTTTGTCTCCAGCTTTATATAAAGATGAAAGAAAATGGGTAGGAAGTATTACTATTATTACTTCAATATCATTTTTATGCGGTGTGTTGTTTTCGTATTTTGTACTGATTCCATCTATGCTGGCTTTTGCTGCTAATTTTGGTTCAGAGTTGATAGCGAATAATATAGATGCAAATGAGTATTTTTCTTTTATTTCTATGATTTTATTAGCTTCAGGACTGTTGTTTGAACTTCCTATGGTTTCCTTCGTTTTATCAAAATTTTCAATAGTCAGTTCTGAATTTCTAAGAAAATATAGAAGACATGCTTATGTTGTCATTTTAATTCTTGCTGCAGTATTAACGCCAACTCCTGATCCTGTAAGTCAATTAATATTTGCATCTCCTATAGTTGTTCTATATGAAATAAGTATTTATGTTGCAAAGGCAGCACAAAAAAATAATAATTAATTTGTATTCTGATTATCTTTTTTATGTGATTTAATTGTTTTTAATAAAAATATAGTTATATTGTATTTATAATTAATACTTTTCTAAAAAAAATGGAAATAAAAATGAAAACTTTTTTAAGAAAATTTGCTTATTTATTATTTATCCCTGTTTTTTGTTTTTGTCTTACTGCTTGTGGTTCAAATAATAACCAAGATGCTATAGACGAAGAACAAATTCAAGAAGATTCATCTATTGAAAATATTCAAGATGCTCAAAAAGAAATCGATAAAGCTTTTGAAAAAGCTGGCAAAAAAGTTGAGCAATCTGCAGATGAATTAGATCAATCTGCTAAAGCTGTTAGAGATAGCTTGAAAAGTACTGCAAAATCAATTCAAGATTCTGTAAAATCTCAAGTGAAAAAAACTATTGACTCAGCTAATTCTAAAACACAAAAAGCTATAAAAGAAGGTGCTCAAAAAGCTATAGACGATATTTTTAAGAAATAAGTATTATTTACTTAAAAATTTTATATTATTAGGTAATAAGCACCCTGCCATGCAGGGTGTTTTTTTTATAAAT
>JAFRQN010000146.1 GCA_017428585.1 Bacteroidota bacterium
ATTAAAGTTGCCTTCATCTATAAATATTAGTTCTTCACCATCGTATGAATAATAAGGAGAACTTAAATTTCCTTCTGTATAGTATTCAGTTGAATTTTGTACAACGTATGTTTTATTAGAAGCATCTGTTGCAATAAAACCAATTAAAGGATAGGTTGGATGCAAAGCTAATCCCCAAACATCATTGTAATTTTTACCGTAAATAGGATCTAAATATTCTTCTGCATACATAATAGACATACATTTTCCTGTATTTAATTGTACAAGAACAGCACATACAGTACCATTGATATTGATTTTTGCATCAATTATTTTAGCAAAAGACTCGCTTAAAATATTTTTCCCCTGCATTATATCCCAAATATTACCGTTCCTTACAGCATATATAAATTCACCAGTATACCAAAATCCTATTGGAATAATTTCATCATATACAGATGACTCCCAACCATTGATGTTTATTACAGTTTTATTTAATCTGTCTGCTGTAAAAGCAAAAGCAGTTCCTGTATTATCAATAAACAAGCTGCTTTTTCTATTTAGTACTTCTATTTTTTTGAAAGGTAAAATAATGGTTTCTATATTTCCTATAAAATAAGAATAAGCTCTTTGTGTGCCGTCAGGTGAATAAACAATTTCACCCATGTCAGTTGCTTTTTCTAAATATGTTTCACCAAATTCATCAACTAAGTAAAAGTTATTGTTTATGTTGCAGATATAACTCCAGCTTAATCCTCCTGGAGCAAAAACTATTTCACTACCATTATCTATAACTGGTCCTTCCTGATTATCTATAGTAATTCTATATTTATTAGAGAATGGACTGGTTACAGCCCACCAATGTCCTGTTGTATCTATATTAAAAAATAATAAAGAATCAAGACCATCTAATAATTGAATCTCATTAAATTTTTGTGCATAAGAATTTGAAATATTATATATCATAAAAAAACTTATAACACAAAGGGAAAAAGACAACTTATTTTTTCTTTTATTGCAGAAGTTCAATATAAAATTAGAAAAAATAGATGTTAGTTTTTTCATATCATAAAAAAATATTATTTTTAAATTTAAATTATATTTAAAATACAAAAAAAAATAGAAAATAACATAGTTTTAAATTTATAAGTATATATGAAAGCTACAATACCTTTGTTTTTGTCTTTGACACGCAGTGCTCAGCGTTCTATTATAGAAGCCTTAATATTTGCTGCTAATCCTGATGAAATTTTAACTAATAAAAATATATTTTCTATTGTTCTTTCAGATGCAGATCTTTCAACAATAAAGCGTAAAAAAAATAAAGAAAATAATGATGAAATTGAATCTTCTATAATAAGTGATGATATATATTCTGATAAGCTGTTAAATACTGCTCCAAATAAGGAAACAATAGCTGCATTAGAGGCTGTTGCTGCAGAATATAATTTCTATATATCAGATATAGAAAAAATAGTCGAAGAAATAAATGAGGAATTAAGCAAGACAAATAGACCATATAAAATAATAAATTATGCTGGTGGATATCAATTTATTACCTTACCTCAATATGGTGAATTAGTTCATAAAATGTTAAAATTAAAGTCTGTAAAAAGATTTTCTAATGCTCAATTAGAAACATTGGCAATTATAGCATATAAGCAGCCGGTAACAAGACAAGAAATAGATAAAATACGTGGAGTGATGAGTTCTGGAGAAGTTATAAATGCTTTAATAGATAAACAATTAATTGTTACAGCTGGACATAAAGATATTTTAGGAAAACCACTATTATATGCTACAACAGATAACTTCCTAAAAGCTTTTGGACTAAATTCATTAAAAGATCTTCCTAAATTAAAAGAATTAGAAGAAATTGTAGAGCAAAAACTACAAACAGATACAGATGTTAATCCTATATCGTTAAAAATTTCTCAAGATGATATAAACAAATTAAATGATACTTCTAGTAATATTGGTGTTATTAATAATAATGATCCAATTGAAAAAGAAGAGGAGTAAAAAATGGATAATATTACGTTAAAAGACATTGAAGAAAAAGTGTTTAATGACATTTTAGTAACAGAAGAAGAAATGTTGCAAATTGTAGAAACAACACAAAAAGAAGACTTGTATAATCTTGCTATAAAAATAACTAAAAACAAATCTTCTTTACATTTTGATACTTGTTCTATTATTAATGCAAAAAGTGGAAAATGTTCGGAAAATTGCAAATGGTGTTCTCAATCTATTTATAGCAGTTCAAAAATAGATGTATATAATCTTCTATCAAAAGAAGAATGTTGTAATTTAGCAGCTTTTAATGAAGCACAAGGCATAAATAGGTTCTCATTGGTTACATCAGGCAGAAGATTAACACCATCAGAAGTTGATAAAACATGTGAAATAGTAAAATATATTAAATCAAAAACTAAAATAAATTTATGTGCATCTTTGGGATTGTTGTCAGAAGATGATTTAAGAAGATTAAAGGAAGCTGGGATATCTCGTTATCATTGTAATTTAGAAACAGCACCATCTTATTTTCCATCTTTATGTACAACTCATACTACAGAGCAAAAAATAACAACATTAAAAAATGCAGTAAAAGTTGGCTTGGAAATATGTTCAGGCGGAATTATTGGTATGGGAGAAACTATGAAGCAGCGTATTGAATTTGCTGCTAAATTACGAGAATTAAAAGTTCAAAGTATACCAGTAAATATATTAAATCCAATAAAAGGAACTCCGCTTGAAAATCAACAACCTTTATCAGAAGATGATATTCTTACAACTGTTGCTGTTTTTAGAATAATGATGCCTAATGTATTTTTGCGTTTTGCAGGCGGACGTATATTGTTATCAAAAAGCACAATGAAAAAAGCAATGGAAATAGGTATTAATTCTGCAATAGTAGGAGATATGCTGACAACTATAGGTTGTGATATCAGCGAAGATAAAACACTTATTAAAAGTGCAGGATATAATTTATAATACTATTAATATTTAAGAGAAAAAAATAAAAACTGATCTTCAAATGAATAATAATTATATTAGTTTTGATAGAGAACATTTATGGCATCCTTATACTTCAACAACTAATCCCTTGCCTGTATATATAGTAAAAAGAGCAGAGGGTGTTGAAATAGAACTAAATAATGGTAAGATATTAATAGATGGAATGTCTTCTTGGTGGGCTGCTGTACATGGATATAATAATACTTATATTAATAATGCAGCCATTGCTCAATTAAATAAAATGTCTCATATTATGTTCGGCGGGTTTACTCATGAACCTGCTATTGAACTTGGTAAATTATTATTAAGTATTGTTTCTCCAAAGTTACAAAAAATATTTTATGCTGATTCCGGCTCTGTTGCTGTTGAAGTTGCTATGAAAATGGCAGTTCAATATTGGTATGGGAAAAAACAGCCTAAAAAAACAAATTTTGTAACAATTCGTTCAGGTTATCATGGCGACACATGGAATGCAATGAGTGTTTGTGATCCAGTAACAGGAATGCATAGTATATTTGAAACTGATTTATCCAAACGATATTTTATAAATCATCCTAAATCAAAATTTTATGATGAATTTGATAAAAATGACTTAAAAGAATTAATTGATATAATAAAAATACATAAAGATAATATTGCAGCATTAATTTTAGAACCAGTTGTTCAAGGTGCAGGCGGTATGTATTTTTATAATCCAGAATACTTAAACTATGCTTATAATTTATGTAAAGAAAATAATATACTGGTCATTTTTGATGAAATAGCAACTGGATTTGGACGTACAGGAAAATTATTTGCTTATGAACATACAAAAGTTATACCTGATATAATGTGTATTGGCAAAGCTTTAACAGCAGGATATATGACAATGTCCGCTGTTCTAACCTCTGATGATATAGCAGATACAATTTCTAATAATGAACCTTATGCGTTTATGCATGGTCCTACGTTTATGGGAAATCCATTAGCATGTGCTATTGCTAAAGCATCTCTTGATTTATTATTGAAAAATGATTGGCAGGGTAAAGTTAAAAAGATAGAAGAACAGCTTAAAAAAGAATTAATAGCAGCAGAAAATTTCAATATTGTTAAAGAAGTACGAGTATTAGGTGCTATAGGCGTTATAGAAACTAAAACGGCAGTAGATTTAGCAAAAATTCAACAGCGTTTTGTAGAAGAAGGTATTTGGGTTAGACCTTTTGGTAAATTGATTTATATTATGCCTCCGTTTATAATATCAAGTTCACAGCTTTCTTTTTTAACCTCAAAACTAATAAAAGTAGTTTCTGAATTTGATAAAGATTATTGTTCATAATAAATACAATAGAAGAAATAATATGATATTGAATGAGTTTCAAAAAACATTAGATAATTTAGCATTATCATCTAATCTGCGGCATCTTCCTATAGCAATAAATGAAGGGAAATATGTAAAATTAAATGATAAAATTATGTTAAATTTAACATCTAATGATTATCTTGGACTTGGTGGAAACGTTGAATTAAGAAAAGATTTTATTAAAAGTTTTGATTTAGAAAAAAATGGCTTTACTTCTTCATCATCAAGATTGTTGAGTGGTAAATTTGAAATATATGACGAACTTGAAAGTTTATTATGTGCTTTATATCATACAGAAACTGCATTAGTATTTAATAGCGGATATCATGCTAATATAGGAATTTTGCCAGCAATTGCTGATAAACAAACTTTAATTATTGCAGATAAGTTAGTACATGCAAGTATTATAGATGGTATTTTGTTAAGTAGATGTCAATTCTTAAGATACAATCATAATAATTACGATCATTTGTTAAATATAATTGAAAGTAATTATAAAGAATATGATAAAATAATAATTGTTTCGGAAAGTATATTTAGTATGGATGGTGATCGAGCTGATTTAACTAAAATAATAGAAATAAAACATAAATATCCAAATATTTTATTATATTTAGATGAAGCACATGCGGTTGGTGTGTTTGGAAAGAATGGTTTAGGATTAGCAGAAGAATATAATTGTCTTTCTGAAATAGATTTGATTGTTGGTACATTTGGAAAAGCTATTGCATCAGTGGGTGCTTTTGTAGTTTGTAAAA
>JAFRQN010000147.1 GCA_017428585.1 Bacteroidota bacterium
AAATATTAAATGCAAAAGATTATGGAATTCCACAAAACAGAGAAAGACTTTTTATTGTATCTATTCGTCAAGATGTTGCGAAAAGTAATTTTTGTTTTCCACAGAAAATTCCTCTATTGTGGAAACTTAAAGATTTATTAGAAGAAAAAGTGGATGAAAAATACTATCTTTCAGAAAAAGGTATTCGGAAGATTAATAAAAAGAAATAATAAACTAATTAAAGATAAAAAAAATCCCAATATAAGTAATTGTATTATTGCAGGATATTACAAAATGGATGGAAGAAATAATCAATATGTTGCAGACAATAAAGTAAAAAAGATAATTGGTATATATGATGAAGATGATAAAAAACATCAAGCAGGTAGTATATATGATTCAAACGGATTATCTCCTACTCTAACTACAATGTCAAATGGAGGCAATAAACAACCATTTATTCTTATAAATGAAGGAACAAAAAAAGGATATGCAGAAGCTATAGAAGGAGATTCTATAAATATTTCACGACCTAATAATATTACTAAAAGAGGTAGAGTTGGGAAAGAAATATCAAATACAATTCTTACTTCACCTAATATGGCAGTAATTGAAAATGCAAATAAACCAATATGTTTAAATAAAAACAAAAGCATAAGTAGTCAAGATAGAATTTATGATTCAGAAGGAATTGCAATGACAATAACTGCAAGTGAATTTAGATCTAAAATAGCTGAACGAAAAATGTTTAATCCATATAATGAAAAGCAAATAAAAGATATAGCACCAACACAAACATCAACTTGTTGATGTACTACTTCCAGTTCAGCAGTTTTAATATCAGAAGATGGGAAAACTTATTTGAAAATACGAAAACTAACACCTTTAGAATGCTGGCGTCTTATGGGATTTGATGATGAAGATTTTTACAAAGTTAAAAATTTAGGAATATCAGATACTCAGGCATATAAAATGGCAGGTAATAGTATTGTAGTAAATGTTTTAGAATTTATATTTAAAGAATTATTTGCCGAAGAAATATTAGAAAAATGTGCATAAAATAATATAATATAAAAAATAAACCCTATATAGAAATTAGGCTATATAGGGATTTTTTTTATTTATTAACTTTTTCTTTAAGAGCTTTTCCAGCTTTAAAAGCAGGAACTGTTGCAGCAGCGATTTTAATTTCTTTTCCAGTTTGAGGATTTCTTCCGTTTCTTTCAGCTCTTTTTCTTGTTTCAAAAGTACCAAATCCAACTAATTGAACTTTATCATTTTTAGATAGAGCATTTGAAACATTTTCCATAAAAGAATTTAATGCTTTTTCAGAATCTTTTTTAGAAAGACCTGTATCTTTAGCCATAGCATCTACTAATTCAGCTTTATTCATTACATTCACCTCTTTTCATATCTCGTGTCATCATTTGTGTTATTATAAACACAATTTACCAATAAATCACAATAATGTCAATAATTTTCAAGAAAAATGTAGGTTCAGAAATAATAAGTTGTGAAATTCTGGATATTATTTATTTTTTTTTCTTAATGTGATATAATCACAAAAAATTAGTAGGAGTGAAATGTATGTCAAAGATAGTGATTTTTTCGGATTTGCATTATGCACCAGAGCTACCAGTAAATAATGGTTCAAGAATTGAAAGAAAATTAATGTGGTATGCGTTACCAATGTTAGAAAATATAACGAATAGAATTAATAATGAAATAAAGCCTGATGTTACGTTATATTTAGGAGATTTTGTTGAAGATTTTAATGACCACGATAAAGATATAGAAAATTTAAAATATATTTGGAACGAATTTCAAAAGATCAATGTTCCATTATATGCCTGTATAGGAAATCACGATTTACGTTCAATGTCAACAAGAAATGAAGTGGAACAAATATTAGGATATGAACATTCTACATTTTCTTTTGATATAAAAGATTTGCATATAGTTGTTCTAGGAACTTTTGTAAATAATGAACTTGGAAATGAAGAAGGTGGAATTTATAAAACACAATTTATTTCTGATGATGATATGAAATGGCTAAAAGAGGATTTAGAAAAGAATACATTACCAACAATAATATGTATTCATTTTGGCGTTGCAGAGGATGAAATGAAAGGAAATTGGTGGTTTGAAAGTTTGCCAGAAACTGCATTGTTAGGTAATAGAAAAGAGTTAAAAGAAATACTAAAAAACGATAAAAATGTATTAGCTGTATTTTCAGGTCACCAACATTGGACTAAGAAAATTATAGAAGATGAAATTCCATATTATGTACTAGGTTCTATGACTGAAAATATAAATAATGATGGAATACCAGATGGAGTATATTTTATAGTTGAATTTGATGGAGAGAAAATAAGTGTTAGAGAAGAACATATAAGATTATAAAAATTTAATAAAGAGAGGTAAAAAACATGAGTAATATTTTAATTACATATTTCTCTGCAAGTGGAGTTACAGCAAGAGTATCTCAAAATATAGCAGATAAAATAGGAGCAGATACATTTGAAATAAGACCTAAAAAAAGATATACAGATGCTGACTTAAATTGGCACGATAAAAATAGTAGATCGAGTATAGAAATGGAAAACAAATCTTCAAGACCAGAAATAGAAGTAACAGTAAGTAAATTAACTGATTACAGTATAATTATGATAGGTTTTCCTGTTTGGTGGTACACAGCACCTACAATAATTAATACATTTATTGAAAGTTTAGATTTAACTGGAAAAATACTAATTCCTTTTTGCACATCTGGTGGAACAGGTATAGAA
>JAFRQN010000006.1 GCA_017428585.1 Bacteroidota bacterium
TATTTGAATTATTTTATAAGAATCAAAAAGATATTCTAATAGTAATTTTTATATGTTTTATTTACAATGTAATTGTTTGTTGTGGACTTCAAATAAATTCTTAAATGTTGATAAGTATTATGGATTTACAATATATTATTATTTTATTTCGTTTATTTTTTCTTGGTACATTTTGAATAGTTTGGATACTATTTCGCTTTCTTCTATATCTGTTTTCATACCGTATAGTTTTAAAACTTCTCTATCGTTTGTATTATGTGCTTTTCTTAGTTCTATCGGCATTGTTTTTTCATCATATAGAGTAGCTAAACTACTGTCTGAATATAATTTCCTTGCATCTAATATAGCCTGTGCTGTTTTTTCTATTTTAACTTTCTGATTGTCAGTTATATCTTCTATCCATGGAAAATTATTATATACAATTTCTTTTGAATAACGATAATCGCTTTTTAATCGTCCCGCTATAGTCCGCATCCACGCCATGTGTACTATTGATGTTAATATTCCAAAATGATAAAGTTCTGCATTTGGTATTATTTGAACACTATCATTAACTTTTATACTCTTATCTATAAATCCCATTGGAACATATTTTCTATTCTCTGATGAAACACGTGGTACAAGTATATAATCAACTCCTTCTGGTTGTGTTCTTTGTGCAAATAAAGTAGGAGTTTCTGCAAGTTTCCTTGTAGAAGCTGCCTTGCTGTTTAACCGCATTTGTCTAACAATTTCAATACGCTTCATAACTGTTGGACATTGCTTTATTTCACTTGGATTTGCACCTACAAGCCACAGACAATATCTTTTTTTATTCTTGATATATTCTTCTGCTCCAAGCAACAAATGAATCCATTGTTTTGATAATGGTTCTTTGGATATTAATTCATCTTTTTCTGCCTCACTAAGAATTAATCCGCCTCCATCTCTTGGCATGTTGCCAAAATTCATTTCTGGTACACTGCATATAGGAGTCTTACGATTATAAATAAATATATTTTGTGCATCTGTTAAATAACCATTTATATTATTTACAAATTGTATTGAATCATCGCTATATATTTTTTTCTGTTTATTATCTTGAAATAAAGAAAATCCAATTATAACACAATGTACATGTGCTTTTGAACTGCTTTCACTATCCCATATAAACGTACGCCATGCAAAATTAATTATCAGACCTTCCTGCATTAATTGTTCCCATAAAATAGCAACTTGTTCTCCCTGCGTTATACTATTTGAAGATACAAAAGCTGTCTTAATATATGTATTCTTCATATAAGTTACTGCTTTTCTATACCAAGCACCTACATAGTCAAGTTCTCCAACACCCTTAATTTTATCACCAAAAAGATTATGCATATCTTTTTTTTGTTCAGCATCCATAATCATTCCTCCTATAAATGGAGGATTTCCTATGATATAATTCAGTTTATCAGCTTTTATTACATCATTCCAATCGATTCGAAGAGCGTTTGCCTCTTTGATATTATTATATTCTTTTAGAGGAAGGTATTCTATTTCAAAATCCTGCGAGATTTCATTCGTCTTTCTCTGCTGTTGAAGTTCTGCTATCCATAATGCTGTTTTGGCTACTGATACCGCAAAATCATTGATTTCTATTCCATAAAATTGATTAATAGATACTTTTATCGGATTGATTAGATTAGCCTGCCCTAATTTCTGAAGCTGTCTTATTACATCGTTTTCTAAATTTCGCAATGAAATATATGTTTCCGTTAGAAAATTTCCACTCCCGCAGGCTGGATCCAAGAAAGTTAATTTACTTATTTTATCTTGAAATTTTAATAGTTCTTTTGTTGTTTTACAATTCTTTAATTCATTTTTTAAGTCATCTAAAAATAAAGGATCGATTACTTTATGTATATTCTCTATTGATGTATAGTGCATACCTCCGCTGCGTCTTGTTTCTGGGTTTAATGTAGATTCAAACACAGCTCCAAATATAGTTGGAGATATATCGCTCCAGTCAAATTCTGCACTCGCTTTTTGTAAAATTAATTCCTTTATTTCTTCAGTAAACTGCGGTATTTCTATATTCTTATTACTGAAAAGTCCGCCGTTGACGTATGGAAAATACTTTAGCTCATCCTGTAAGTACTCATCCCTTTCTTCCTGTTTTGTATCTAAAACATTAAATAATTTAATTAAAGCATCACGAAGAAATTGAGCAGGGATAGGTGCTAAATAATCATGAAATGACGTTTTAGTATTATGTAAAAACAATTCTGCATCTTCAGCAAATAAACAAAAAACAATACGGACGCATAACTGATTAAGACTCTGCAAGGTATGCGGATCTTCAGGATTTTTATATCTTGGCAGAAGCAGATCATACATTTTTCCAACTAAATCACCCGCCTTAATGGACAGCTCCATTTCACGAGAGATATTTTTGCTTGTATCAATCAAAAATTCCAATAGATGATACTCTTTATTTAAATCTTTAACAAGGATTTTTTGTTTTTGAGCTTCACGTTCACGATTATCTAAATTCATATCATAAACAAAAAACTCTCTAAAATTACATGTAATAATCCAATTAGGTCTTTCATTATTAGGAAGATCATCATTGTATTCTTTTGCTTGAATAAAAGCATCAGAACTATTTTCTATATCTACATTAGAATTTTTTTGTTCAATAAGAACCTTAGATTTAGGCAGATATACATCTATTCGACCAGACCCTTTAATTTTTTTAACTTTTTTCTGATATATTACAAAATCGGTTATATTTTCAACCCCTAAAGCATTTAATAAATCTGTCCAGAAGTTAGAAGTATTTTCATCTTCAGCATAAAAATCTTTTTCAGTCCATTTTTCAACAAACTTTTTAATTAATGTTTGAATATCCTTTGCCATAAGATATAAAGGTTCTAATAAAATTCAAAAAAAGTAAGATTTTAACTATAATTAAAATAACATATTTTTATGTATTTTTAAAATCAAAAACAAAATATTAATAAAAAAAGAGCAGAAAAACTGCTCTTTTTTATAAGATAAGATTTATTTCTTTTTTGCTTTTTCAGTCAATAAATCAATAGCTTTCATAGCAGCTATTGTTTTAAGATTTTTACCTACATCTTTTCCTGATAATAAATCAGAAGTAGCTTTTCCAGTTTTTAATTTGCGTCCTTGTTTTGTTGTTGGAATACCAGTTGATCTTGCAACTTTTTGTTTAGCGCTTGTTATTCCTAATAATCTCTTAAGAGAAAAACTAAATCCAGTTCTCATAATACACAACCTCTCTATATAATGAATAAATATATTCTTAATTAAATTAAAAATAAAAGAATAAGACCTGCATCAATACAGCATATTATAATTGTCTATACCTTTATATACTAAAATAACAAAATAAAAAATAAATACAAAATATACAATGAAAGATTTATATTTTTCCTGATATTGTTTTATATATTAAAAGCATCCCTGTGATTTGCCAAGACTTCAAATAAATTATAATCTAAATTGTCTATTTCTATAATAGTTTTATGTTTATAAGCCCTTTTAATATAATCAAGATCTTTTATAAAATTATTTTTCAAAGTATTTATATTTATATTTACGTTTTGTTGTATTGAGTTTATTGTTTGAGCAAAAAGATTTTGAGAAAAACAAACAGGAAGAGCAATAATATTACCCAATGGATACTTTTTTATATTGGCAAATTTAATTTTATCTATATTAGCAACAATTTCTCCAGCTGAAAAGGAAGGAAAGTTTATAATAAAGTTGAAAGATGGATTTTGAAATTGCTGCTTTATGAGCGTAGATGCAATATTAAACAAATAATCTTCTCTTTTATGCAATAAAGAAGACATTATAGAAGTAGTCGATAGAGCTGTTTTTCTCATATTATTATCTTCATTGACAACAGAAAAAAAATAATTTTTATATGTATACGTATTGCCGCCTAAAACATCCATTGACTTTTTAAGTAATAAATTATATAATCCAGCCTGCAAAACAAATATCATTACCGCCTCTTTATGTAAATTAAATATGAAGAGTTAATAAAAAAACAACAACAAAATACTAATCAATATAATTAATAGGAATAACTATAAATAATAAGCATTTTCTACATGCTCAATTATAGGCGCTTTCTTATCCGATAAATCAATAAAAACAGCATCAAAACGACAATCTATATTATTTATTTTTTTCTTATATAAATATCCATTGGCAGCATGATACAAGTTATTAATTTTACGATAAGTATTTGGTCAGTCGGTTTTCCAAAAGCATGGTTGGTACGAGTTTTTACTTCAACAAATATAAGACAATTATCATTCTGAGCTATTATGTCAATTTCACCCTGCCTGCCAAATTTATAATTCCTATCAAGAATTATATATCCCTTTTTTTTCAAATAATCAACCGCAAGATCCTCTCCTTCACTGCCGCATTTTTTATTATATAAAGTATCGTTTATTTTATCTAAAAGAAACATTTTTGCATTATATGTTTTTGGATATTTTAATATGTCTTGTACATTCCTCATTATCATCAGCAGTTATTTCAATAGAATAATCATATTTTGATATAAGATTAAAAGAATTTTCCGACCATTCTATCAGCTTAACAAATTCAGAAGAATACAAGTAATCCTCGAAACCCAAATTAATCAATTCTTCTTGATTCTTAATTCGATATAAATCAATATGGAAAAAATTAAACGGCATACCATCTTTTTCTCCCTCATATTGATTAACAATAGTAAAAGTAGGACTGGCAACAACCTGCTGAACATTAAAGAAAGAACAGATTGATTTTATAAATTCAGTTTTTCCGACGCCAAGATCACCATAAAACAGAATAGTATCACCAGAATTGATCTGTTTAGCAAAATCAACCGCTATTTTTTGAGTATCTTCCAAAGATTTTGAAATATATATATTATTCATATAATTTTATTCTATTTAGACAAAATAATATTAATAGGAGTATCAGGAACAACAGTCTCACCCGCAACAGGCGTCTGCTCTAAAATAATATCCTGCTGATAAGTTTCATTAACTTTATAATGAATCAATCCCATTGTCAATCCAACTTCATCAAGAATTAATTTAGCTTCATCAAAAGTTTTACCAACCAAGTTAGGCACCTGAATTTGAGCAACAGGCCCCTTGCTTAATACAACATTAACAGAAGTACCATATAATACTTGTTCACCTGCACCAATAGACTGTGAAATAATTAAATCCTTGTTTACAGTTTCGCTATTGTCATATTCAACTTTTCCCAATTCTAAATCATTTTCGCTTAAAGCAATTTCAGCTTCTCTCAAAGACAATAACTGCAAATAAGGAACTTTAACAAGCCTTTTACCTTTGCTGACAGTTACAAATATAACACGCCCTTCCTTGACAGTAGTTCCAGCCATAGGTTTTTGAGACAAAATAGTTCCAGCAGGCTTGTCCATACTGTATATTTCCTGCGTTATTTTTAAAGCTAAATCTCTTTCATATATATTGCTTTGTGCCGAAGACAAAGATAAACCTTCTATATTAGGAACAGTAACAGTTTTATTATTTACAATCCAAGGCATAACAACAGAATCAACAAACCAAAGCAATAAAACAACAACTGCTATATACCCAATAAAAACCAATACATAAGGCTTTAATTTCTTAAATGTTTCGCTATTCATTCTATATTAATATTCTTTTAATATTTAAAATTAATCCCTATTAATAAATTATACAAATATAAAGATAAATTATTTAATTTTAATAAATAATGTAGTTATAGTTAATAATTTTCTGGCAAAGTCCTTCCAGCAACTTTCATGACAGCCGCCGCCAAAGAAGGAAAAGAATCAGAAAAAGTAATAATTTTTAACTTAGAATCAATATAATCCGCTAAATAAGGATCGCCAAAAAATATTGTAATATAATCTCTTCCTAATGCCAGTTTTTTAATAATATTGTTCAACTTTTCAGGATTTCCAAGATCAGAATACCCTCTTCCTCTAAAAAAGAAATTAAAAATTATAAATTTTGCATCTTTGATTTGTTCCTGCAAAGCAATCAATTCTTCATCTTTTATTGTTTCATCTATATATGAAAAATCACAGTCATTTTCAACAGCACCGCTTAACATTGTATAAAATCTTGTAGCACTGCGAACATCTTCTGCTTTCTGAAGAATAGAAAAGACAGCAAAATTATCCTTTTCAGGAATTGGAATAAGATTTTTATCCGAACCATGAATTTCCACTGCCTGCAAAGCAGCTTTTAAAGCTGTTTTCTGATGCTCAACAAATGCCTTCGATTTATCATTATATTTTGCATATTGAGGAATTAATTTGCACCAGCGTTTTGCATTATATAATCTATTGACAGATTGTTCAATACGAACTCTATTATTATAATCACTTTCTACTATTTTAGTTAAGACACTTAATGCTTTTAATGGATCATTTGGCATTAAAAAAACATCATTACCCGCATTAAAAACTAATTCAATAATCTCATCAATAGAATATTTATCAGCCACAGCTTTCATATCAAGAGCATCGGTAATTATTATTCCATTAAATTTCAACCTATTACGCAGTAAATCAGTTATTATTTTCTTTGAAAGCGATGCAGGATAGTCTCGATCCAAGTTTTCAACAATTAAATGACCAATCATTATGGATTTTACATCGCAGGACATTGCAGCATAAAATGGAGCCAATTCATTGACAAACTGTTCATTGCTGCTAAAATTAATTATAGGCAGACTGCGGTGTGAGTCAATATTTGTGTTGCCATGCCCTGGAAAATGCTTTGCACAAGCCAAAACGTTTTCTTCCTGCATACCTTTTACATATTCCTTAGCATTTTTTGCAGCAATTTCACTTGTTTCTCCAAAAGATCGAATATTTATAACAGGATTTTTAGGATTAGAATTAATATCACAGACAGGCGCCAAATTCCAAAATACTCCCAAATCTTTTGCTTCTTTTGCTATCGCAGCCGCTATTCTGGAAGTATATTCTCCAGTTTTGCCTAACGCCATTGCATGAGGAAAATCTGTTCCATCTTCCAATCGCATAGTTACGCCATTTTCAAAATCAGCACAAAACAATAAAGGAATATTAGATAAAATCTGTAATTCCGCTAATATATTTTTTACAGTTTCCGTAGTACCATTAAAAATACAAAAACCACCTATATCCAGTTTTACTAATTTTTTTATTTGCTCAGAATAAGCAGCATCTTCAAGATATTTATCACAATCTAAACGTGGAAATATACATTGCGCCGCTAATTTCCTGTCACTACATGTATCAAATCTATTCATTAATAATCCTATTTCTTTTCTTTAATAATTAAATTTCCACCTTCAAAATTAATTATCTTTTCTTTTATAGGTTTTGGAATTTCAATAGGAACTCTATCCTTATTGACGTAAACTTCTATTGCATTATTTGTTACTAATAAATCTCCAGTTTCTGAAGTAATAAAATGTTCAAATTCAAGCGAAGAAAAACCTAAAGATTTTACTCTTGTATAAACAAGATAATTATCTAAAAAACGAGCTGGATTAAAATAATTGACTTCGCTGTGTACCAAAAAAACAGAAAAATCAGGAGCAGCACTCGCAACCGGAACAACACCAATATTTAAATTATTGCAATACTCAACACGTGAAATTTCAGTCCAATATAAGTAGCTTAAATTATGAACAACCTTAAAAGAATCCACTTCATGAAATTGTACTTTGCCTACAGTATGAAATTTAAATTTATTCAAATTATTCTTTAATTCAACTAAATCAAAA
>JAFRQN010000148.1 GCA_017428585.1 Bacteroidota bacterium
TATGAATAATATATTTGCTTGGTAAATTATAAGCATTAGTCAACACAACTTCACCATTAGGTAATGTTTTGCCATGCATAATATTATTACATTCTTCTCGAAGCTGCATTCCTGCAAAAGAATGTATAGTATTATCTATACATCTATGTGTAGGATTAAAACATCCTAATAAATACTCATTACAAGCATTAACTATGACATCACATTTTAAGGTTGTAATATCTCCCTGCCATATAGATATGATATCTTTTTCAAAAGGAATAGTTTTTTCATCAATCACACCTTTTTCATTTATTTCATTTTGTAAATACTCATCCTGTATTTTTAAATACTCTATACTAATAGGTTTTGGATTTCTTATATTTCTTAATGCTCTATATAAATCTTTTTTTTCTTCTAATAATTCTGGAATTTCTATATTAGATAAATTATTATCTTCTTTTAACAATTCACCTATTAAATAATCTAATTTTTTCATTTTATCAATATTAAAAATATATTTATATAGAATACATCAATTTAAATTGATGTTTATAATCCATCCTGAAAGTTTGTGAAGACACCGTATTCATTTTTAGGCATTCCATTTTTTTTCTTTTCTGAAGAAATTGCTTTTATTAGAAAAGCCATATTTCTGCCTAAATTTCTCATTGTCTGAAGACCTTCTAAATCTTTTTCAACATCATCTTTAGTATATCCATGTACTTCATTCCAATATGTACTTGTTACAATAGGCATACCACATATTCCATAAAATTTATTTATTTCATCATATACAGATGTTGAACCAGCTCTTCTTGATGATATAACTACAGTACCAACTTTCATTGTTTTATCAAATTTAGTACTGAAAAACAATCTATCGATAAACGATTTTAATGTTCCAGTTAATCCTGAATAATAAACAGGTGTACCTATTACAATTCCATCAGCATATTCAAACTTTTTAGCAGTTTCGTTAACAATATCATCAAATACGCATTTCTTATTTTCATTGCAGGTAAAACATCCAATACAACCTCTAATATCTTTATTACCAATAAATATATTATCTGTTTCTATACCTTCGTGATTTAAAGTATCTGACACTTCTTTTAAAGCACGAGCTGTACATCCATCTTTATGTGGACTTCCATTAATAAGTAAAACTTTCATTAGATATACTCCTTTATGATTTATAGTTTTCATTTTTCATATAAAATAAATATTCTATGATCAAATAGATTATTATACAGAATTATTTCTAATAAATCAATATATAAGTAAAAAAATTAAATATAATTATTCTATTGTCTTTATAACTCTTGCAGGATTACCAACAACAACTGTATTATCTGGTACATCCTTTGTAACAACAGCCCCAGCTCCAACAACCGCATTTTCTCCAATTGTGACACCAGGATTAATAATAGCCCTTGCACCAATCCATGCACCTTTTTTTATACGAATTGGAGAGCATTTAACTATTATTTTATTCTTCAAATCATGGTTAACTGTTAACAAGGTTACTTGTGGTGCTATTTGTACAGCTTCTTCAATTTCAATTCCTGCTGCTGCAGACATACAAATACTATGATTGATAAATACATTCTTGTGAATTTGAACTTGATGTCCATAGTCTATTTGCATTGGAGCTAATATATTCGAAGATTTTGGCAGTCTATTTTCAAACAATTCTTCTTCTAACTTCCTTGTTTCTTCATCATAAGGATTCATTGAATTTATTTTATTACACAATCCTAATGATCTTCCCATTTCAGGTATAGTTATTTCTCTAAATTCTTCGTCTTCCAACATATTAATTTCTTCACTATTATGAAGTCTTTCCCAAATATCCATATTTTTTATCCTTTTTTTATTTTAAAACTATTTTTATATTATATTTATTATCATTATCAAAAAAAATAAACTGAACTATATTATATATACTAAATATAAATTATCAGTTTCAATTAAGAAACTCAATTGCTTTTTTTACAAGTCTTGTCGCAAGCTCATAAGCATTTTCTAAATCTTTATGTAGTTGTTCGTCTCTGTATTTTGCTCTAAATTGTTCTACTCATGCCATTACATCATATATAGAATAATCATAAAGATTAAAAATTTCAGTTATTACTCCAGAATTATCAATACTTTTTTTTATACTTTCTAATATTTTAAATATAGTCCAGTTTTTACGAGGACTTCCATTAATGATTAAGGTTTTCATATATATTTAATATTTTTCATTAATAAAGCAATAACTTATATTATTTTATTATAAAAAAGAGAGATTTGCATCTCTCTTTTTTTTATGGTATATATATAATACAATTAATATAAAGGAAAGAATTATTTTCCTTCTGTAAATGTAAACATAATTAATGCATTGCCAGGATGTATGCTTGCATTAACCTGTATTTGTCTTCCATTCCAAGTATAATACCAGCCAGAATATTTTCCAGCTTTATAACTATCATAATCAGATACTTTAGGACCTTTAGATAATGCACCAGTGTTCATATCCATTTTCACACCGAAAATACCATCTGTACTAACAGCATTTGCTGCATCGAAGTATTTCTTTTTCCATTCATCAGAATTGATATCTTTTGGTGTTTTATAATTAATATGTAAATTATTGACTTTGTTTGGACTTGATACTGATCTAACAGTCCAGTCATCACCAGTAATAGGCTCAATACCAAAGTTTTCTTTCATTACTTGTGCATAATTGCTTTCGGTAACATTATCTAAACCAGCACCTTGTTGACTGCTTCCATGAATACCTTCTGTATCTCCAAAAGCTTCTTCTGCTTTTTCTTTTAGATTTTCTACATTAGCTGCATCAACTGCATCTTTATCTCCTGTTTTATTGCCGCAGCTTGTAAATGTAAAACATAAAGCAAATGTCATTAAACCTATTAATAATTTATTTTTCATTTTAATTCTCTTATAAAAATTTTATTTTTTCTCAACAAATACAAATGATACTAAAGCATCTCCAGGAAATATACTTGGGTTAAATTGAATTTCTCTACCATTCCATTCATAATACCAACCCCAGTATTTACCAGATTTATAACTTTCATAATTTGCTAATTTATCACTTTTAGATACTTTGCCGGTATTCATATCCATAATCATACCGCGAACACCATCAGTAGAAACAGCCATTGCTGCATCAAAATATTTTTTAGTCCATTCATCAGGAACTATATCGTTAGGTGTTTTATAATTAAGTCTTAAATTATTAACTTTGTTTGGACTTGAAACTTCTTTAACAGTCCAGCCATCACCATAAATAGGTTCGAATCCAAAGTTGGCTTTCATAACTTTTGCATAATTTTCTTCAGTTACATTATCTAATCCATCACCCTTTTGATCGCTTCCACGAACTCCAGCATCACCAAATTCTTTTTCTAATGCTTTTCCTACTTTTTCTGCTGCATCTACTGCATCTTTTTCTTCTGTTTTATTACCGCAGCTTGTAAATGTAAAACATAATACAAATGCTAAAATACTAATTAAAAATTTCTTGTTCATATTTAAATTTTCCTATTATAGTTATTAATAATAAAAATTAGAGAATCATTGAATTATTTCTTTGAAGAAGTGATTTGAATCCATAAAGTAGAACCAGCTGTACAATATATACGATAATCATTGCCATTCCACTTATAATACCATTGATTAGTATCGTATGTTTCTGCTGCCTTAAAAGACTCAAAATCAGAAAATGTTTTATCTGTAATATAACCTTTTTCGTCAGATTTATAATTAAAACCGCCTCCAATAGTTTTAGTTACATCAAAAACTTTTGATTTCATTGCTGCTTGCTCTTTAAATGTATCTTCATGTTTTGTACTATAAGTAAGAGTTATTTGGAAACTATAAGGATTATCTGTTCCTCTAACATCCTGCAATACAAATCCATCTTCTTCAATATCTTTGGCATCAATACCAAAACGTTCTTTCAGTATTGATGCATAATTATCTTTGTTAACATTTTCAAGTGTAGAAGCAGTTTCAGCATCTGCATTATTTTCTGCATTTTCTACATTAGCAGAACCAGTATCAACTGCATCTTTTTCATCTGTTTTATTGCCGCAGCTTGCAAGTGTAAAACACAAAACAAGCGCCATTAAACCAATTAAAATTTTTTTCATTTTGCTTCTCCTATTAGTAAGTTATAGAATAAAAATTTATTGATTATTGATTTATTGTCTATTAATTATTATTTAGATCACGACCACAGCAATTTTTATATTTTTTACCGCTGCCGCATGGGCATAAATCATTACGTCCAATTTTTGGCTGTTCTCTTCGCTCTGTACGTCCTATATTGTCATTCATTTCAGGTCCTTTTGCTTTTACAGGCATTGACAAGAAAGTAGGCAATGTAGTATTTGAATGCTGATAAGTAAAATTACCACCAGAGATGCTGGTACGTCTCATATCAGGCATTTTATGATTAGCACGAGCTTTTTGTTTTGCTGCTACTTGATCTACTACCATACGAGGGGAGTATTTAAATGCGAAATTAACAACAGCTTTATTAATATCTACAATTAAATCCAAGAATAATTTATATGCTTCCTGTTTATATTCCAAAAGCGGATCTTTTTGACCATAACTACGTAAATGGATACCTTCTTTAAGATCATCCATTAATCTCAAATGATCTCTCCATTTATCATCAATAGTTTGAAGAATGGCAATTTGTTCTAATTTTGAAATAAATTCAGTACCTAATAATTCTTCCTTTTTGTCGTAAAATTCTGTTGCTGTTTCTAATACACGTTTTATAAAATCATTTTCTTTTATAGTCTTAAATTCTTCTTGTGTTATATTTGGCTCGCATAACAAATTAGAACGCATGCTTGATACAAATTGATCATATTCATTATTAGGTTGAAATTTTTCATACCAATCTGCTGCTAAATCTTCAACATATTCAAGAATTTCGCCTCTTAATCTTTCACCTCTTAAAGCA
>JAFRQN010000149.1 GCA_017428585.1 Bacteroidota bacterium
TAATTTAATTTATTCTTCTCGTAAAACAATCGTGGCTGCATTAACACAATATGCATTATTTTCTAACAAAGCTAATGCTGCCTGACTCAAAGTACTTCCTGTTGTAAAAACATCATCTATTAATAAAATATTTTTATCAATAACCTTTTCAAGTTCAGAGTTTCTCACTGCAAAAAGATCTTTTACATTTTCAATTCGTTTAGACCCAGTTAATGTAGTCTGTGATACGTTATTCCGCTTTCTATATAATACATTCCTTTCAACTTTAACATCTAATATTTTACTAACACCCTTTGCAATATAATCAGATTGATTATAGCCACGTTCTCTAAGTCTTGCATTGTGAAGAGGAACTGGTATAATTAAATCATAATCCATATAACTATTTTCTAATACAACTTCACCTAATAGTTTTCCTAAATCTGGGCCTAATTTATATAAACCTGAGTATTTTAAACTATAAATCAAATTCATTATGTTTGCTTTGTTCTTTTCATCATCAGATGATTTAGAAGAAAACAAAGAATAGACATTAGCAATATAAGAAGTAAATTCATTTAGACAAATAGTCAGCTTATTTTTATCGTTCTTCTTATTATCAACATATTCAAAAGAATTGAAACAGTCCGAACAGCATAATTTAATATATTGACTTTCATTGTCAGCAGTAATTTTCTTCTGACAAATCAAGCAGGTACGGGGATAGATAAAATCTAATAAAGAATCATATAAATTTTTTATTACAACACTAAAAGACATCTACGCTTCTTTGTTTTCAAAACTAAAACTTTTATTTGGAAAGAAATAAAGAATTAAAGATAATCCAATAAGCAAAAAGTTTTCTAATAATTTTTGCCAACCAACTGTTTGATGAGCAACATCACCATAACAACCGCAATCTATATTTAATCCACGCATCCAAGCAGAAAAAACAGCAATATTAAAAATAAGAAGCATTACAATAACCAGTATTGAATTGGCTTTTATTTTTATTCCTAAAAGAATCATTAATCCTACAAACAATTCTACCCAAGGCAAAATAATAGCAGTAATATTAATTAAAAAATTAGGCAGAATATCATAATTTTTTATATCATTAGCAAAATCAAAAGGATCAGCAATTTTTTCAATACTTGCTATAATAAAAACTAAAGCAATCAGTATGCGAATTGCAAGATGTAAATATTTATTTTTTAGAAGCTTAGACAACATATTCATAAAAAATCCTTCTTATTAAAACACTCAAATTATTCTACATTTTATGTGCAGTTATAATTGTATAACTATATGCATTTACAGTTATAATATAATTCTCAATTTTAGCATAGTAATTTTTACCATTCCTGTCAATTTGAGTATTTTTATCTAAAATTTTAGTTTTGCACCATTGAATTACATCACATTCAATAGATAAGTTTCTTTTTATACGTTTTATCCCTAATTCAGTACTATGAAGCTTTTCAATATTTTTTATTAATTCATTCATTTATTATTAAAGCTACAACAATGTATTTAACTTTTCTATAACATTAAATAAATCAGCATTTACAGCAATATCTGAAATTTCAAAAATAGGTGCATTTATATCTGTATTAATAGCAATAATATATTTTGATTTATTCATTCCAACTAAATGTTGAATAGCTCCAGATATACCGCAGGCTATATATAAATCAGGTGCAACAGTTTTTCCTGTCTGCCCTACTTGTATAGAGTGTGGTTTCCAGCCATTGTCAACAACAGCACGACTTGCTCCAACAGCAGCATCTAATTTACAAGCTAATTGTTCAATTTTGATAAAATTATCTTCACTGCCTATTCCACGCCCGCAAGATATAATCACACGAGCATCATCAATATTTTTGCTGTTTTTTTCAATTACATTTTCTATTACTTTATAATTTTCAACTGATTGACTTGCAGTATAATCTTCTACCGTAAACTCATTATTTGTATCTGTTTTTATAATATCAAAGCTATTAGGAGCAGTTGTAAATACATTTATTTGCTCTATATTTATTTTGATGTTTACATCTGCCCTGCCAGCATATATATTTTTACTTACAATAAGCTCTTTTTCCTTATTTATTTCTAATTTATTTATATCAGGAATATAATTTGCATCCAATTTAATTGAAACAATAGGAGCTAAATCATTTCCAAAAATAGAAGATGGAAAAACAAGA
>JAFRQN010000150.1 GCA_017428585.1 Bacteroidota bacterium
AACTTTGAATGAAGAATGTACTAATGAAGATAAAAACCAATTCAAAGCTAAAGAAATAGGTACTTTTTATCATTTGATTTTTGAAAAAATAAAAGATTGGATTATAAAAGATGGAAGTTTGTATGTTATAAATGATAATGAATTCAATGAAATACATAAAAAAAATTATGACGAGTTTAAAGATCGTTTTAAATACTATGAAGATTTTTCTTTATTAGAATTAAAAAAAGTGAAGGATAATTGTAAGAAGATTATAAAGAAAGATATTATACAGCGTTTAGCAGACAATTTTAAAGATGCTAATTTTGAATATGAAGTGAATTATTCTTTTTTGGAAAATGGTAATAATGATAATCTTTTTTTGCAAGCTATATTTGATGTTTTGATTAAAAATTCTGATGGTGAATGGGAAATATTGGATTGGAAGACAAATAAAATAATGAATGATGATGATTTAGAAAAAATAAGGGAAAAGTATCAAATTCAAGCAGATTTATATTGTTTTATACTTATGAATATGTATCCAAAGCAAGATAAGTACAAAATGACACTACTTCTAATAAATGCAGATAATACTGTATCTGACAATAAGTGTTATATTGAATATGAATATAATAAAGAGCAAATCAACAATATAATAAAAGATAGAATAAAAAAAGAAATAAATAGAAGTACTATTTCTGTAAATAATAGATTTGAAAGGTTAGATAAGATAATAGTGTAATGAAAGAAAAAATAGAGAAAAAACGAATTTTATTTTTAACTCCACGATTGCCTTATCCTATTATAGGTGGTGATAAACTAAAAGCTTATTATATGATAAAGCATTTATCGACAAAATATGAAGTTACATTGGTTTCATTTTATCAAGGTGATCAAACTAAATGTGATGAATATACAAATGTTATAAAGCAACTTGGAGTGAATGTCTTTGTAATACCGCTTAATCCTATAAAAGCGGGAATTACTGTATTACCACGTTTATTACGACCTATACCTTTAGAAGTATTATATTATACGCAGAAAGATTATCGAAAAATTGTAGAGGATTTATTAAATACTAAAAAGTTTGATTTAGTTTTTTCTTTCTTTATGCGTACAGCTGAGTATGTAAAAGATAGAACTGATATAAAAAAAATATTAATGTGTGAAGATTGTAGAACTTTATATCAAAAACGTTCTTCAGAGAATTCATCAAATCTGATACAAAAAATAGTACGTGTTTGGGATTATCATAAATTGAAAAAATATGAACCTAATATAGTTAATTTTTTTGATGTTGTTACATTAGTAACAAATGAAGATATAAATAGCATGAAACAGCAAAATCCAAGTCCAAGTTATAAATTATTAACAAATGGAGTAGATATAAATAAGTTTGTTTTTGACAATACTAAACATTTAGATAATACTATTTTATTTGCTGGTAAATTAGATGTTTGGGCAAATGAATTAATGATAAATTCTATAATTGACGATATTTTACCAATTATAAAAAAAGAGATTCCAAGTATTAAATTATTAATTGTAGGTGCTAATCCATCAAAGAAAATACAGTTATTGGCTAAAACAAATAAATATATAGAGTTAGTAGCAAATGTTCCTGATATGCTACCATATCTTCACAAGGCTAATTTATTCTTACATCCTCATTACGGTGGTTCTGGAATACAGAACAAATTATTGGAAGCGATGGCAGCTGGTTGCCCTGTGGTAACAACACAAACGGGTAATCAAGGAATAGATGCTATAAATAATAAGGAAGTTCTTATAGGTAAAACAAATGAAGAATTAGCAGCATGTGCTATTAAAATATTAAAATCCAAAGAATTTGCAAATACATTAGCTGTTAATGCTAGAATTTTAATGGAAAAAACTCATTCGTGGGAAATTATTTTTTCACAACTAAATAATATAGTAGATAATGTATAGAAGATGACAAAGGCAATATTTTTTGATAGAGACGGAATTGTTAATAGGAAATTAGAAAATGATTATGTCAAGAGTATAGATGAATTTGAATTCATCGAAGATTTTTTTGAACTCTTTGATTTATGTAATAGAAACCATTTTTTATCTATTTTGGTTACGAATCAACAATGTATTGGGAAAAAAATAATAACAGAGCATCAATTGACAGTTATACATGATTATATGCAGTATATATTGAAAGAAAGGGTTGGCAAAGGTTTTGACGCAATTTATTTTTCACCAGATTTAGCAGATACGGGAAGTCTTACAAGAAAACCAGAAGCTGGCATGTTTTTTAATGCAATAAAACAGTATGATATTGTAGCAGATCAAAGTTGGACTATAGGAGATGCAATTACTGATGTTGTGGCAGGGAAAAAAGCCTGTACAAATACATTATTAATAGGTGATTATTCTAATGTATCAGATGCAGATATAATTTTACCAACTATAAAAGATGCATATTATTTTTTTTATAATTTATTTAATAACTAAGAAATTATAATGTTGGAAGATAATAATATATACATATATGGAAGAAATGCTATTGTAGAAGCAATCAATTCTGGACAAGATATTCAGAAAATATTTATTTGTTTTGGAACTGATAATAAAAATATAGTAATTAATGCAAAAAAACATAAAATAAATTGTACAACATTAGATAAGGGTAAATTTAAGGAATTAGAAAAAAAAATAAACATCAAGGCGGGTAATATAAAAACGCAGGGAGTAATAGCTTTAAGACAATTAATCAAAACAGTAGATCTTATTGAATTTTTAGAAAAAATAGATTTATCAACCAATCCTGTTATAGCTATTTTAGATGAAATAAATGATCCGCATAATTTAGGTGCCATTGCGCGTAGTGCTGAATGTGCAGGGATTAAAGCAATAATTTTACCAAATAGAAATTCTGCACCTATTACACCAACGGCTGTAAAAACTTCTGCTGGTGCTTTAAATTATTTACCCGTAATCCAAATTTCTAATTTATTATTAGCTATAGAAAAATTAAAAGAAAATGGCTTTTGGATTGTTGGAACAAAAATGGAGGCAATAGAAAATTATACAGATAATATATATGATAAACCAACAGCAATAATTATTGGAAATGAAGGTAAAGGAATTAGTAATGCTATTTGTAAACATTGTGATCATATTATAAAAATTCCAATGGTTGGTAAAATTAATTCATTAAATGCATCCGTAACAGCGGGTATTATTTTTTTTGAAATATTGAGACAAAAACAAAAAAAATAAAAAATGCAAAATTCGATAAAATAGCAAAATGTGTTATTTTTTTTACACACTAAATGGTTTTTATAAAAAAACATTTGAATTTGTATTATAAAAAAATAATACAGTACAATAAAATATATAAATAGATTAAAAAAATAAATAAGTTAGAATACATAATAAATAAGTGTATTAAATAAATATATATGTTTAACAAAACGATCTTTTTTAGTGTCTTTATTATGAATATTTGTTAATATCTTCTATTTAAGATTGTTTTCGATAATTAGATAAAATATAATATTTTTGGCAACTTTATTATTTAAGGTTGAGTATTATATTTTTAAATAAATGTTTGTATAAAAAGTAAAAAATTATTAAATTGTATATTACAAAAAGTACAAAACGCAAAATATTTATTAAAAAATAATATTGAATATAGATTATGCAAATTACTGGTTCAAAAATTTTAATATTAGGCGGCTTTGGTTTAGTGGGTTCAGCCGTTACTAGAAAATTAATGCAACACAATCCAGCTCAAATTATAATAGCATCTTTAAGAAAAGAAGAAGCTGAGAGTGCTTGTAAACAATTAATAGAAGAATTTCCTAATGTTAATCCAAATATGTTTGTTCCTAAATGGGGTAATTTATTTACAAGAAGTGAATGGAAAGACATCCCATTTAGTGAAATTATAAATGGTAAAGAACGTCGTGTAAATCACATAAAAGATATTTTTATGGATTTAACTGATGATATGCTTAAAAGATCTTCTTTATATCAATTAGTTACAGAAGCTAAAGCTGATTTGGTTGTTGATTGTATGAATACTGCAACTGGTATTGCATATTTAGATATATATAATTCAACAATAAATGGATTAAAAGAAATTGATGAAACTGGTGCATTAACAGAGGATACGTCAGAAATCGTAATGGCAAGTTCTTATATACCTCAACTCACAAGACATATACAAATTATGTATAAGGCACTTTGTGATGCAAAAACAACAATGTATTTCAAAATTGGTACAACAGGTACAGGTGGTATGGGAGTTAATATTCCTTATACTCATAGTGAAGAAAGACCATCAAAAGTCTTGCTTGCTAAAACTGCAGTTGGAGGTGCTCATACATTATTGTTATATTTACTTGCAAGAACTCCAGGTGGTCCTATTGTTAAGGAAATTAAACCAGCAGCTACTATCGCATGGAAACGTATTGCTTATGGTGAAGTTAAAAGACATGGTCGTTCAATACCATTGGTAGACATGACATTTGATAATGCACATAATGCAGAAGGGCAGTTTGTATTTTCTGATGCAAATGGAGTTAAAGATACGGGTGATGTATTTAAATCTGTTTTTGTTGATACTGGTGAAAATGGTTTGTTCTCACGTGGCGAATTTGAAGCTATTTCTTCATTAGGTCAAATGGAAATGGTTACACCTGAAGAAATTGCAGAATATTTAGTTTATGAAGTTCGTGGTGGTAATTCTGGACACGATATTATACAGGGGCTAGATTCTACAACTTTAGAACCAACTTATCGTGGAGGTATGTTGCGTAGTATAGCATTAGATACAGTTAAACAAATGGAAAAAGAAAATGATGTAGATAGTGTTGCTTTTGAATTATTAGGTCCTCCAAGATTATCTAAATTATTATATGAAGGATATTTAATAAGAAAAATAGCAGGTTCTATGAAGAAATTTATGGAAATGAAACCATGTGAAATGTCAAAATTAGCTTATGAGATGATACAAAATAATGATAAATTACGTCAACAAATGTTGTCTATAGGATTAGTTATTTTATCACCAGATGGAAAAAAATATATTAGAGGACGTGATGTAAAAGTTCCAGTACAGCGAGCAGAAAAAGCTTATGAATTGACTGAGGAAAATCTTAATAGATGGTGTACAGAAGGATGGATTGATTTACGTGAATCAAGTTGGGTAGAATGGCAAGATAGAATAAAGAAAATTATGAATCAAGCTAAGAGTATACTTGGAGATGCAACAGGTTCTCGTTATTATTATACTGAAAAGCACTGGGGTAATTTTGAAGAATTTGATGAAGGTAAAATTGTAGGCTGGGTCTTTGAATTTGAAGATAATGGCTGGCGCTTTAAGAGATAATAATTTTTATAATAAAAATTTTATATAATAAAGAAGTTTATAAAAAATATATAATATAATTATTTTAATAACAAATTTCGGAGTAAGAAATGAAAAAATTGTGTCTATTTGTTGCTGTTCTGTTAATGACAGCATATGGAGTAGATATAGCAATGGCTCAAGGTGATTCTTATAGTAAGTATAATGCCGGACAGCCAGCTTTATCAACTACTCCTAAAAATTTTAATGAAATAGGCAATCCAAAAACTTCACCAGCTATATCAACGGGATATTTTTTCGTTGATGATAGTAATCCTGATGAGGGATGGGCTGATTGGAAACCTGTAGAGACTGAATTTACCCCGACAAGTACTCAACCATACTTGTGGTATAGAATCTATTCAGGTCCTCGTCAAGTTCCTGTATCAGAACGAAATGGTGGTACAGAAGGTTTTCGATATTTTAGAAATCCAGCAGATAGAGCTCATTACTTTAATCAAAATGATAAAGTAACACCTGTCGATTCTGTTAATGCTGCTTTTGCTGGTCCTATTCCTTTAGGATTTGCATTCTATTTTAATGGTATTCGTTATGATAGTTTTTATGTATCAGCAAAGGGTGTTATAGCTCTTTCTAATAGAAGATATTTCTATGATAACAATGGTAATCGTGTTAAACCAGCTGGTATGTCAAATTGTTATGATCCTATGAGTGCAGACTGGTTTGCTACTGGCAGAGATCATGTTGGAGATGGTTTAACTGATGCTACATTAGATGATTATGGTTTTTCTGTTATTGCTTGTGGTGGCAATATAGATAGTAGATATTTAGGTATAAGAAGAGGTCAAACAGTTGCTGATGCAAGTGCATTATCAAATGCTAATCATCCTGCAAATATGTCTTCTTTATTAAGTGGCAAACCTGGTGCAGCATATATTGCTCCATTCTTTGGTCCTTATTATTTGCCACAATATGATACTATTAGAAAAGTAACTGATGACTATGGACAAGTATGGTATAAAAGATCTTTAAGTTCTGATAAATTAATTATTTATTATAAGAACTTAACTATGTTGCCAGGTACTTATAACTTACCAAATTCTTCTTATACATTTAAGATTGATGGATTAGGAAGACCTGTTGAAGATCAAAATCAATTAGCAGGAAGTTGCCAAGTAATACTTAATAGAGTAGATAGTTCTGTTACTTTCTTATATGGTGATTTCAAAGGTGGTGTATCTTATAGAAATATTTATCAAACAAGTCCTACACCATTTATTGGATCATTTATGCTAGTTGGTGTTGGTGGATATGCAAGACATACTGCTTATGATAGCAAAACTGGTTATGAAGCAGATATTTGGGGAAGTGAATATTTGCAAATAACAGAACAACAACCTGGTAATCAGGCTCCAGGTGGTAGTCAAAATGTTACAGCTACTTTCCTCAGTTCTAACTATAAAATTAAATTCAAACAATGGCGTAATGCATTAAGACTTGTTGATGTTCAATATTTAACAAGAAGTTCTGAAACTACTGATGGATTAGATTATTCTGAGGAAATTGCAACAGATCAAGTACAAGATGAATATGATCCATTTGAATTGTTTGCAGGTGAAGAACGTTTAGGTTCAATGCAGCCTGTTGCAATTATTCAAAATTTAACAAATGAAATTCAAGGTTCACGTGGTGTTAATTTTGTAAAACAAGATTTCCAATTCCAAGCAAGATTTAGAGTAAGAAATGTTGCATTTGATAGATTTATTTATAATCGTGTTGCAAAAATTTCTGATTATTGCTTGAGACTTCCTGAAGCAACATTGGATAAAAATTGTAATGATGATATTTATTCAAGTGTAAGATATGTTACTGTGACTCAAGATGCATCAGGCAACTATGTTGCAACAGATAGAGATGTTGCTGATGATCAAGCTGGTATTCCTCCTTATGAATTTGCTAGAGTACGTTTCTCTGTATTTGAGCCAAATCAATATATTGATAATCAAATTGGTTTAATGGAGGCACAAGCTATTACAGAAGCTATCAATCCTATAACAGGTGAGGTTATTGGTGATAGTTGGCCATTTGATGACTCTTCAAAGGTTAAATTCTGGGTTATTAGACGTATTAAAGAATTTAGAGATGATGTTGCTGATGCAGGATTCCATTCTCTAGAAGGTACATTAAGACCATCTATTTTGAAGTGGGTTCATAATACAAATGAAGGTCCAAAAGTTGTAGGTGCAACTGCAGATCAAACATCTGCTCATCCATTACCACCTATTGGTGCTCATAGAACAGCTAATCCTCCTTACTCAGCAATGAATAGTCCATTTATAGAAATGAACTGGAATCCTGATCCTGAACAAAAGAGACCTGTTGGTGATAAGCTTACATCATTCCCTGTTGACTTAAGAAATAGAAATGGTGCTATACTTACTTTAGGTGTACAAAGAAGTTCATCTGGTATTTCTACAGATAGAGGTTTTAGTGATAATCAATTAGTTGGTCCAGAAAGTAGAGCGGTATATTATGGTGATGGTACTGCACCTGTTGGTGTTCAAAAATATTCACATGGTTCAGCTCCAAACTTCGATTATTTGTGCGTTGAATTCCTAAAACCAAGTGATGATGGTGTTAAGGGTATTACAAATACAGGTAAGAATAATAACATAAAAGATTCAACTTCTACAGGTAATAACCAAATTTGGAGATATCATCCAACATTTGATAATGGTAATATTTCTAATGTATTATTAACTACACCTGCATTAGCAATTTACGGTGGTGGTGGTTATTTCTTAGGATGGAATTATGCTGATAAAGAAATTTATAGACCTGTAACTTGGGAAACAACTGCTTTATATAACAAAAAAGAAGTTGCTGGTGTATTAAGAAATCCTTATGATATTGGTTATGATTATGAATTCTATAGATATTCTGTGCCAATTCCTGATTATTATATTGATGGTGCATATGATGGTGGTAAAAACTTTAGATTTAGATTAAGAGTTATTGAAACTGACGGCCCTTACGGTGATCAAAAGAATCCAATGCAATTTATGAATACTTCAGATGAAGGTGGTAACGATGTATTCTATGTTGATAACGTTGCTATTATATTTAGTTCTGTAGTACCAGATATTGAAATGGCTTCTGTAAAAATATTATGGCCTTATACAGAGGTTCCAGCATCTCAAGCAAACGATTTAAGTGTTATTACTAGACTTAATAATGTTTCAACAACTGATGCTAAACCATTTACTGTAAAAGTTAAAATATTTAAAGGTAGTGCACCTTCAGGTCAACCTGTTTATTGTAGAACAATACAACAAGCTAGCTTAAAAGCAGGTAGTTCTGTTGAACTTACTTTCCCTCAATTTGCTGCACGTAGATTTGGTGAAGGTAGTTATTATATACAAGCTATTTCTATTTATCCAGGTAATGACTCTTATTTAAGAAATGATACTACTGCATCAACATTTGTATTAAAATTTAGTAATGATGGTGAATATGCTTATGATAATGAGGCAGACAATGATGTTGCAGATGAAGTAGGTATTATGGGTAAAGGATTAAATTTATTAGGTGCTACATTTGGTGGATACACAACAGATTTAAGTCCTATGGGTACTCAAACTATGACAACAGCTTTGGCAACTAATATGTATCAACAATATTATGTTAGTGGTAGACCTTGGATTGATTACATTGCAGGTGGTAGCTTAAGTATGGCTCAATTCTTCCCTAACTATAATGGTCCAGTAGATGGTGTATTATCTGGTCAAATAGCGATGAAAATAACACTTTCTGCTTCTGACTCATTACAGGGCTTTAAGGCAATGTTTGCAGAAGCAAATCAAGCATTTGATGATATTTCATTCGCTGTATATAGAGATGCAAATGATGTTCCAGGTACACAAGTTGGCAAGACATTATATGCAAGACGTTTATTGTCAAAGACTGCTGCTGGTGTTGAAGCAACAGAACCTGTATTAAACAAATATGTTTCTTATGAATTACCAACTAAAATAGCTCTTGATAAAGGTACATATTGGATTGCAATAGCTCAACGTGGTGAAACAGGTATAGAATTAGCTGCTTCTGCTCAAAGAATGGCTATGAGAACTATGTATGTTTATGCTGCTCAAAATGGTACATTAGGTAGCGTTGGTATACAAATAATGGTTGATCCAAACTTGCGTGTACAATCAACAGATAAGACTTATGGTACAATTTATAAGAACAATAATATATTTGCTTTTGAAAATGTATTAGGTAGCAATAATTGGACTCAATTTATGCCTACAACAGGTCAAGTAGCTTATGCTCATTATGATCATTTTGGTCATAATGATGATATGTATCGTACTTTATCACGTGGTACTTGGTTGCCATTATTAAGACCTTATTTTGGTAAAAAGACAATTCAAGAAGATGAAACTCGTTATCCATGTGATGATGATATATCAGGTGGAGGCCAACCTGTAAGCCCAGTTGAAATAGTAGCATTTACTGGAAATGTACGTAACAATGCAATTGAACTTATGTGGGAAACTGCTTCTGAAGTTAATAACTATGGTTTCTTAGTTGAAAGAGCTGATAGCGAAACTGGTGAATGGAAAGAAATTAACTTCACAAAAGGTGCTGGTAACTCAACAACTGCAAGAAGATATAGATTTAATGATGAAGATGTAGTAAATGGTGTAACTTATCAATATAGACTTCTTCAAATGGATTATGATGGTGCACTTTCTTGTCATAACAATAATGTGATAACAGTTAAATATGAAAATAATCAAGATGTTGTTCTTGAGCAAAATAATCCAAATCCATTTAACGATGTTACTTATATTAATTTCTTTATGCCAACAAATAATGTTGTTAACCTTGAAGTTATCGATATATATGGAAAAGTAGTTCGTACTTTAGTTGATAACGAAGTTGTTAATTCAGGTAATGCATCTTATTCTTGGAATGGTAGAGATAATGCAGGTAACAAAGTTAGCAATGGTAATTATATGCTTAGATTAACTGTAGGTAACAACACATTTACTAAGAAAATGAGCTTAATTAGAAATAATTAATCTTAATATAATGTAATTAAATTCATTAAAAAAGGGTTCTCTTAATAGAGAACCCTTTTATTATAAATAATAATAAATTAGAGAATATAAATATGCATGATTCAATTTTTACAAAAATTATAAAAAGGGAAATTCCAGCTGAAATAGTATTTGAAGATGCTGATTTAATGGTAATAAAAGATATTAATCCATTAGCTCCAATCCATTTATTAATTTTTCCTAAAAAACAAATAACAACTTTGAATGATTTAACTATAGAAGATTCCAATATTATTAGTAAGATAATATTAACAGCAACAAAAATTGCAAAAGAGTTAAAAGTAGATGAAAAAGGTTATAGATTAATAATGAATTGTAATTCTGATGGAGGACAAACAGTGCCACATATTCATTGTCATTTATTAGCTGGAAGGAAATTAAAGTTAGAAGCATAATTATAATAATATATCGCTGGAGGATATTTGAAAATAATAAAAAATGACTATGAATATAGTATAAATAAAATACTTAATGAAGTATTTAAGTTAAAAGATTTTCGAAAGGGACAGCGTGAAATAATTAATTCTGTTTTAAGCGGATATGATACACTTGCTATAATGCCAACAGGGGGGGGGAAATCCTTATGTTTCCAGCTTCCAGCTCTTTTATTAAATGGTATTGCTGTTATAATATCACCTTTAATATCCTTAATGAAAGATCAAAATGATATATTATCAAAAGTTGGTATTCCAAGTACATATTTGAATAGTATATTAACTCAAGATGAATATAATAAAAGAGAAAAAGAAATACTAGATGGAAAATATAAGATATTATATATTTCTCCAGAGAGATTAGAAAATATTAAATTTAGACAATTATTAAAATCTATAAATATTTCTTTTTTTGTTGTAGATGAGGCTCATTGTATTTCTCATTGGGGACATGATTTTAGGAATTCTTATTTAAATATATCTGATGCAATTTCAGAACTAAATATAAAATATAATATATTAGCTTTAACAGCAACAGCTACATTAGAAGTACAAAATGATATAATATCATCATTAAATCTTAGAAATGTTAAAGTATTTAATACAGGATTTGATAGAAATAATCTGCATTTATATACAGAGTATACACACGATAAAGAATATAAACTAATTGAACTATTGAATTCTTTTAAAAATAAATATGCATCATATTCTATAATAATATATTGTTCTACGAGAAAAATAGTAGAAGATGTATATAGTATTCTAAGAAAAGAAAAATATGATGTTTTAAAATATCATGCTGGTTTAACAGATTCCGAACGAGAAATAAATCAATCTATATTTAACAAAGAAAATAATAAAATAATGATAGCTACCAATGCGTTTGGGATGGGCATAAATAAAATGAATGTTAGAGCAATTATACATTATAATATGCCATCCAGCGTAGAGGAGTATTATCAAGAGATTGGTCGAGCAGGTCGTGATGGAAAATCATCATTATGTTATATGTTTTATAATGAGTTAGATATAAAAATACAGGAATTCTTTATAAAAGCAAATAATCCATCTATAGATGATTTCCGTAAAACATTTGAGTATTTAAGAGATAATAATAGGGTATTTACAATAGATTATCAAAAATTAGTAGATGAAATTAATTTAAATAATAAAAATAAATATACCATTAGTGTTATTTTAGATGAATTTGAAAAAAATAAAATAATTACAAGAGTTAATTCACCTAAACCAGAACAAATAAAATTATTATTTAAAAAAAAATATTTGATAGATTATTTAGAAAAATTAAATGAATCTGAACAAATAGTATTAAATGTCATAATTAGAACAGTAGCAGATTCTAATTATCAGGAATTTGTAAATATAAATACAAAAAGTATACTTCAAAAATATAATATCTCAAGAGAATTATTTAATAATGTTGTCTGTAAACTAAATAAACTTGGTATAATACAATATAGAGAAAAAATACCATTAGGAAGTTTCTATTTTAGTTATAATGTAGTCGATTTTGAAAAATGTAAAATTGATTTTA
>JAFRQN010000151.1 GCA_017428585.1 Bacteroidota bacterium
AGTATATTTCATCATTTTTTTGACTATTTCCTAAATTATATATAATTCAAAAATAGTAATTTTAATTTATATAACAAAATAATAAATTTATTTTTTGTATTCTATTTGTCTTTCAGTAACTTTCACAGGCACAGAATCAAAAAATTCATAGCGAACAATCCAATTTCCCGCATTATCAAAATTGTATTCATATTTTGTAGTATGCTTAGTGTTTTTCATTTCTATAACTGAGCCAGACATCGGGTCATATAGAAATTCTTCTTGATGACGGGGAGTCAGAGTTTCATCGTATTCAGTTCTTTTCGCAAGTTTATTAAGACTGTTATAATCAAAAGTAATTTTTTGTACTAATTCATTATTTAAAAACCAACTTTCTTCAATCAAATTATTAGTTTTTTCATCATATTTATATGAAAATTGTATAGTTGATTCAGGCATAATTTTAGTTTTTTCATAAATACAGCCGTTATTGTTGTAATTAGTTTTTATACTATATAATTTTCTGCCGCTTTTAGGAGAATACGCAATAGCATATTTTGTTTTCATTATATTGTTGACTTTTAATACAATGCTGTCCTGCAGCTTGCTTTGCGAATTATAGACTAATTCTAAAATAGGCATTGAATTAGTATCGTAACAAAAAATGTGTCTTCCTGCGAAAGATCCGTCTTTGGAAGAGATTGTAGTTATTTCGGTTAGATTGTTGAGTTCATTATAAAAATAATTAGTGGTAGAACCCGACATTTTAGAAGAGACTAAAAAAACAGTATCATTAATTACTTTATATTCATCTGTAGAAATAAGACTTTTATTTTCTATTCTGCCTTCTATTTCTTTTGCAGTATATACCTTATCCTTAAAGGATACTACATCGCCTACTAAGTTAAAATCGCTTTTTGTCTTGACGCTGTCCATTAATGGCAAAGATAGACATTCAAACGAAAACAATATAGTTAAGGAAACAATTAATAAAAAATATTTCATATAGATGAATTAATAATGTTTAATATATTCAAAATATATTCAACAAAATTACGAATTTTAAATTAATTTGTAATATCTAAATTATATTAAATTATCAGTTTTTTTTATTTTCTGTGTTTATGTCTTTGATTAAAATATATAATGTTAATTTTTCTTCTCTGTTTGTTTAATGTTCTTTTTATAGAATACTTTTTCGGCTTAACATCATCAACTACGTTTTTTAATCCAAAAATGTTTTCCAAATTATCCATTATTTCTGTATGATCAGAAACAACCAGCAGTCTATCTAAAGTATGTATAATTGTTGCGCCGTTTGGAGTTATATTTTTACTATTACGGTTGACCATAACAATTAATAATTCTTTAGGAAGATTAAGCTCAACAATAGATTTTCCGATACACTCGCTTCCTTCTGTAATAGTGATTTCAGCCATCTGGTTCAGCGTTTTTTCATATTTATCTAAATCTATGTTATGCTTCTTTTGTTCAGGTACAGCTAATTTCAGCGCTTTGGCTACGCTTGGAATAGCCATTCCTTGAACTAAAAGCGATGTAACAGAAATAAAGAACACTATATTAAAGAAAGTAGAAGCGTTAGGAATTGAAGCCACTAAAGGATATATAGCAAAAATAATAGGAACAGCGCCTCGCAGTCCAACCCATGAAATAAGCAGCTGTTCTCTTGCTTTTACTTTTAAAGGAGTCAAACAGCTGAATACAGCAATAGGACGTGCAATAAATATCATAAATAATATGATAGGAATAGCAATTCCAGCAACAGTAAGCAAATGAGAAGGAATAACCAATAAACCTAAAATTAAGAACATTACTATCTGCATCAGCCAAGTAATACCATCAAATATTCTAATAATACTGCGTTTATGAACAAAATCGTTGCTCCCCAGTATTAAAGCAGAAAGATATACAGCCAAATATCCATTGCCGCCAACGTAATCTGTAACAGAAAAAGCTAAAATGCTTAATCCAATAGTTAAAACAGGGTATAGACCGTCAATTTCCAAATTTATTTTATTGATTGTGTAAATCATCAACCGTCCAAAAGCAACACCCAAAATTCCACCAAAGACTAATGATTTAACAAAAAACAATAATGTATCTGCTATTGGAAGAGTTGGTTCAATTATTAAATTTAAGAAAGTAATTGTCAATAAATATGCTGTTGGATCATTACTACCGCTTTCCAGCTCTAAAATAGCCTGCGTATGTTTTGGAATACCTAAACCTCGAGAACGGAATATTGAAAAGACAGACGCCGCATCGGTAGAAGATACAATGGAAGCCAGCAGTAAAGATTCATATATAGAAAATTCTGAAATATAATATATAAATGCGCCCAATACACCTGCCGTTATCAGCACGCCAGCGATTGATAAAATAATACCATGCTTTGCAATAGGAACAATATTCTTTTTATTCGTGTCTAAACCGCCAGAAAAAAGAATAAATATTAAGGCAATATTGCCTATAAATTGAGTTACTCTAAAATTGCTGAATTTTATATTTCCAATCCCTTCTTCACCTGCTAATATACCTACTAAAAGAAATATTAAAAGAGTAGGCACACCTGTTTTAAAAGATGATTTTGAAGTAATAATACTTATAATAAGCAGTAAAGAACTGAATAACAAGAAATTTTCTATACTAATTTCCATATTTTACTATTTAAGTGTATCAAGCATTAATTTATCATTATGTTTTTTATTAAGATATTTCTGCAGCCTGTATGATAAATACGAAGTACCGCTTCCAATAATTGCGCCGACCAATACATCGCTTGGATAATGTACCCCTAAATGCATACGAGAATATGCAACAGAACCCGCCCATAAATAAGATGGAATAATTACATACCATTTAGGATGATATAGACTTAAAGCTGTTGCAGTTGAAAATGCATAAGCAGTATGTCCAGATGCCATCGAATATCCACTGGCAGATGTCGCTTTTTCTATCGTATTATATGTATTAAAAGGCCGTTCTCGTTTAACTACATTTTTTAATATAGTATTAAAAGTAAGTGTTCCAATTAGTCC
>JAFRQN010000152.1 GCA_017428585.1 Bacteroidota bacterium
CAATTTTTATACCCAACCTTAGATGACTGCTGTGGATATCAGTTAAGACATTTTGAAAATTCAAATTCAGTATGTATTAATGAAATAAGAGAGATTGTAGTAGGTCGTACACAAGATATAGAAAGTTATGGAGTTAAAATAGACTGGTATGATGAGAATGATTCATTATTGGAGTCAAATAATAATATCTTTAATTTTCAAGATTATAAAAAAAATATAACATGTTATCCATTCTATGATTTTGTTTTACGAGCTCATATTGAGAAAGAATTTAACAATCAAGGTAATCTGGACACAGTTAGAGAAGATTTATATTTTCATATAAATTTGAAAAACAATTATTTTGCTATAAATGATACTAATTGTACTAACATAGGAGATGACATATATTGTTTTAGTGCAAGTTCTTCTAAATTAGATACTATATTGCTTCCGCTGGGTAGTAGTGGCTGCAATTATGAAATTATTGATGTAGATAGCAATAAATATGATACTATACCATATTTAAATAATAGAGAATTATGTTTTAGATTAAAAGAAAATTTAGATACTTGTGAGACTGAATTTGGAATAAGAAGAGTCTGTGATGGTTGTGCAGATAGTGTAAGAATTAAATTAAATATTTATAATAATAATATTTCATCGAATGATATACGCATACTTAAAAGCTGTTTTGGACCAAAAATACAAATAAATGAAGGTACTTGTTCGGATTCATTGTTAAATTATAAATTAAAATTTAATAATGGTACTTCTATTCCAATAATAGATAATTACCTACCGATAGATACAAATAATTACGAGGAAGAGTGTTGGTTTGAAATTTACAATAAATATACAAATGCTAAATTAGATTCTATATATTTTAGTAATTTAGTTGGATATGATGATTTATTCCCATTTTATCAAGAAAGTCCAACAATAACAAAATTAGACCGCAGCGGCGAACAGGAAGATATATGTAATTATGTTGTATCATGTAAATTATTATCTACTTTAGATACATCAAAATATGAAATCACTTCTGAAATATATGGTAATAGAACTACATTATATACTAACAGTAATTTAGAAATACTGGATACAATTCAAGTTCAGTGTATTGATGGTTCTCCAATTGAATATATTTTAAATATAACATGTAAAGCAGATAGTCTTTTCCCATCTATAGATGCTTGTACAGATACATTAATTTTAATGTGTTCTTGTAATGGCTGTGATTACTGTGATGCCTTTGATGATAAAATACATATAAATATAGCAAGAGATTCAGCTGGTGTTTTAATTGATTTAGGGAACAAGAACGGTTATGGGACAAGGGGACGTTACTGCAAATTTAGAGTTAATATTGATGATTATTTGGGTTGTGATAATTCAGGCGGCCGTATATTGCTTCAATATCCTAATAATGGACATGGTGAGTGGTTATTTCCTATTAATTTATACAGCTTGGTATATCAAGTAGCTGGAAGTAATGGTTTAGGCGGAGAACTGTATGAATATGTTCAAGATACAATAAGAATATCGTATATAACTCCTCAAGGAGATACCTGCTACAAAGAACAACCGGTATATTGTGAATGTTATGCTGGAGTTGATTTAGAAATACGACCAAATGCTTATCCAGAACTGCCTACTGTATGTTCTTATACTGTAAAAGAAATGGAAACTGGCGGCATTACATTTCTTTTAAAAGATATTCAAGGCAGCGTAGTTCAAATATTAGGACAGCTTGATGCTAATAGTTCTCCTGTAGGTGATATTCCAATAAATACAACTCTTTTACCAAGTGGTGTATATTTTGTATCAGCAGAAAAGAATGGAATAGTTGTTTCATATAATACAGTTCAATTTATTAAACAATAAAGGAATAATAATTATGAGATGTAACAAAATAAAGATATCAATTTTTTTACTATTATTGATATTATTTACAAGTTGTAATGAAACAGAGAATGAAGTAATATTAGATAGAAAACAAATAGATGAAAATACGCTTGAATTTAATGTAGACGGCATAACATTTAGAATGAAGCATGTCCTGCCAGGAAATGCTTATTTAGGTTTGCAAAATAAAGATCCTTATTCATTCAACTATATTAATTATCCTGAAAATTCCTGGTTTATTAATAATTTCTTGTATTTGTATCATGTAATATTTACATACGATTTTTGGATAGCGGAAACAGAAGTAACGCAGGAATTATGGGAAAAGGTAATGGGCTATAATAATAGTTATTTTAAGGAACCAAAAAATCCAGTTGAGAATATTAATTTCTATGAAATAGCTACTTTTTTTATGAAATTAAATAATATATTTAATTATGAACCTACTTATGTATTATCATCTTCTCGTTTAGCAGTTTGGGATAAAGTTCCAGAGTCAGGCGAAGTATTCAAGTTCAACTATAGGAGGGGATTCCGACTTCCGTTAGATTATGAATGGGAATATACAGCACGCGGCGGTCAGTATTTAGATGAAAATGAATATTTATATGCAGGAAGCAATATAGACGATATAGCCTGGTATCAAAATAATTCTAATAATACTACACATACTGTTGGACAGAAAAAGGCAAATAAATTAGGACTCTATGATATGACAGGCAATGTTTTTGAGTTTACCAATACTTGTGCTAAATATCATTTGACTCCAGAACCACTAAATGAAATAGGGTATTATGTAAATCCTTTATTATATATATATAAGGATAGTTATATAGAGGGTCAATATCAAAGAATATGTGGTGGTGCTTATAATAGCGATACATCTAAATGTTTTTTAGCTTATCGTATTAATCGTAATGGGAATACAATATATATGAATCAATCTGAAAAATCAAGTATATGTGGTTTTAGAATTTTATTGATAAATTCAAATATAGGAAGATAAATAATGATATATAATTTAAAAATAATATTATTAGTATTTATTTCTTTATTTTTTATTATAGGTTGTAATGAGAATGAAAATAATGTTATAGTTAATATAGATACAGATACAAGAGAAATAAAGGTTGGGGATGTAAAATTTAAGATGAAATATGTAAAGGCAGGTACATTTTATATGGGGGCACAATCATTAGACAGTAATGGAATAAATTATGATAAATATGGAGATGATTATTCAACAGTTCATCAAGTTACATTAACAAAAAATTATTGGATAGGAGAAACAGAAGTTACTAATGCTTTGTGGGAAGCAGTAATGGGGAAAGAGAATAATCCAAGCAGATATATTAATAGTAGTTTATATCCTGTAAATTTTATTACCTATTATAAAGCAAATGAATTTATAGAACAATTGAATAAAAAAACAGGCTTAAAATTTCGACTGCCAACAGAAGCAGAATGGGAATATGCAGCCAAAGGAGGTCATAAATCCAATGGTTTCAAACGTTATTCTGGAAGCGATAATTTAGATGAAGTAGGTTGGTATAAGGGGAACAAGCTTTCAACTTCAGTTCAGAAGGCAGCTCAGAAAAAACCAAATGAATTAGGTCTATATGATATGAGCGGAAATGTAGCAGAATGGTGTTTAGGAAAATTTATTATATCGGATGGTTCACCAGTAGTAGATCCATTAGAAATAATGATAGATGATATTTATCCATTTAGTTTGCGTGGCGGCAATATGGATGCGGAAGAAACTTATTGTACTGTATTTAAAAGGTTCCCAACAAATGGAGCACCAGAAAATGAGAGCCCATTCATGTCTAATGGAAAAAAGAATGGACTTCGATTAGTTTTAGAAGATAATATTAAATAAAAGGGATATTTTATGAAAATAAAAAAATTATTATGCTGCATTACTATATTTATATCTGTTATATTTTTATATAGCTGTGATAATACAGATCCCATTACAGATAATAATACTTTAAGTTTTGAATTTGATGGAATAAAGTTTAATATGAAGTATGTAGAACATGGAAGCTTTGTAATGGGTGAAGCAGCAGAAGACGTTGTTAATTTAGATACTTGTTATAGATATACACTTAATGATGTACTTGTTGGTATCGATCCTTTTGATACACCAGAACATGAGGTTGTACTTACAAAAGATTACTGGATAGGTGAAACAGAAGTTACTCAAGCATTATATAAAGTAATTATGGAGGGTAACAAAAATGGTTTTAGTTCAACACCAAGTTTTTATTCAGTTAATGAACAAGGTACATATAAAGATCCTCACAATTGGCCGGTAGATAGAGTTTCATGGATAAGTATGATGGTGTTTTGCAATAGATTAAGTATAAAACTTGGAATGGAGCCAGTATATTCCATAGACGGTATATATAATCCTGATGAATGGGGTGATTTAGAAGCAAAAATAACAAATATACTCAGACCATACGATGCCTATATATTAGTGAAAATGGATTTAAATAAGAAAGGTTTTCGTCTTCCAACGGAAGCAGAATGGGAATATGCAGCCCGTGGAGGAAATAAAACATCATATAAAACATATAGTGGCAGTAATAATGTTTTTGAAGTATGTAATTATTTTTCAGAAACAACTTATCCAGTTAGATCAAAAAAGCCTAATGAATTAGGTATATATGACATGACAGGCAATGTAAGCGAGTTATGTTATGATTTAGTCAGAAAATATACAGAGGAATTAGCAATAGATCCAGTTCATGCAGGAGCTGGCGAACACATTGTACGAGGACAAATTAGGGATGATTTTTATCATATTACAAGCCGAGGTATATTTTTGGATAATGCAAGAACGTATGTACATTGTTGTGGTGCAAGAATAGTCCTACAAAATAACTAAATAAGAAAATAATAATATATAAAATCAATAAAGCATGATTATATCATCTTTATTGATTTTTTATATGCTTTAAGCTCTGTATCTATATACTAAATATTTTATATTAAATATTTTTTTCAGTAAAATGTTTATAAAAATTTTGTTATAAATAAAAATTTTGTTATAAATAAAAATTTTGTTATATTGTAAAAAAATTGTGTAACATTAAACATCGGTAATAGTATATGAGAAAAATTTTAATACTCTCCTTTCTTTTTATTTTATCACTTATATTTTCTAATAATGTATTAGCTTTTAGTGAATGCTTTTGGGTAGCTGATGCAGGACGTAATTTTGATGAATTCTATGTGCTTACGAGAAGACTTCTAATTCCTATTGATAGTAATTATAATATCTTTCATGAATACAGCAGTTATTCTTCTAATATTATAGAGCCAGATCTATTATGTTTTAAATTAACGGAAGGATTTAGAGATACAAATGGTTATTGTTATAGTCCTTTTGAACAACGTACTATGATGTGGAATAGAAATGAATTAGATTTAAAAAATGATTTTCTATTAGATTTAGAATTACAGTTTAGTGATTCTACTGAAATAGGGAGAATATGTGGTTCGAACCATGATTCAACATGTAAAGGCGGTATGGGGATTGCATTTGTAATGATACCAGAGGCAGATGATAATGATTTAAGAACATACGTAGGTTCGCCTGGTAGATTTCTTGGAGCTATACCTTATGACACAGTTAATGGTATTTATTCAAAATATAGTAGTAATATGCCAGAGCATTATATTGTTTTAGAATTTGATACTTTTTGTAACGAAGCAAATTATGACGATTTACCTGGGTTAAGTGCTGAGCCCAAGCTTGGGTTTGATCATATAGCTCTTGTAAATACTAAGTATTTAAATCATTATCCACCGTCAAAACCAAAACATGTAAAAATAGATACCAGTGATGATGTTAAAGCATCTTCGGATATATATTGCGTACGTATTAAATGGGAAAATATTAATAGTAAGTATAAATTATCTGTATATGTTAAAAATAAATCGACACAAAATATGTATAAAGAACGGTATTCTTATGAATTTGATAGTTTAGGACAAGTAATGCAACCGCTTTCTCGATATAATTCCAAAGTAAATTGGGGAATAGCAGCGGGTGCGGAAACTGAGCGATATTCAAGTACACAGAGAGTAATTTTCAAAAATTTGATTAAAGATGAACAATATGGAGGTGTTTATATAAATAAGCATATTCCATGTTCTTTTCTATTATATTTGGTAAATGAAGATAATACAAAACAATTTTTATACCCAACCTTAGATGACTGCTGTGGATATCAGTTAAGACATTTTGAAAATTCAAATTCAGTATGTATTAATGAAATAAGAGAGATTGTAGTAGGTCGTACACAAGATATAGAAAGTTATGGAGTTAAAATA
>JAFRQN010000153.1 GCA_017428585.1 Bacteroidota bacterium
ATTCAAAAACACCTCAATATGGAATAAAATTGAGGAATTTGAATAATCCAGATGTATATTATGATGACGTTCATAGACGTTCAATGCAAATATATCGTCAAATATATTTGGCATACGCTAATTATTTAGTTCAGGTAAAAGATGACAAAGCAAAAGCACAAAAAATAGTTGATATTATGCGTGCAAATATATCAGACAAGAAATTCCCAATGCAATTTGAAATGGAATATCGTATAGCCTATATTTATAATGAAATAGGTAATAAAGAATTAACAAAGAAATATGCTTTAATGGGTATAAAATCTTGCGAAGATATTATTAAAAATAATAATTTAAGACCAGAAACAATATATTATGAACAAATGGGACGCTCATACGGTCCTTATCATTATGCTGCTGATATGTATGCAATGATAGGACAACATGATGCAGCTATATCAACATTAGAATCATTATCAAACAATGTTACAGGAATAAAGAAACAAATAGAAGCAGCAAATGCTACAAATATGAAAGAATATCCAATGATAGTCTCCAGCTGTAATTTAATTAAAGCAAAAATTTCTGAAATGAAAATAAGAAAATTAGAATACAATGGAGATCTGAAAGGTGCTCTTTCTCTTGGACAACAAATTCTTAATGAAATGAATAATGATCCTAATCAACCTGAATTACGTTATTATTCATCTGATATAGCAAAACTCGTAACAGAATTAGAAGTTAAACTTGGACTTAAATCCCCTAGCGATACATTACAACAATTTGTATTGCGTTAATTAAATTAATATAACTCATAGTGCTTCACCGCACTATGAGTTAATTATATATAAAACAACAATATATATTATAATTATAAAAAACTCGAACTCTTTATTTTAATTAAATACATAAATGCATAAAATTTTATCATTAATCGTTTCAATATTATTTACATTTTTGATTTCTTGTTCATCAGATACAGAAAAACCACAAAGTGATATACCTGTTCAGGATACAGTTAAACAAGATACTATTCCTGTATTTTCATTAAATTATCCTGAAATTAAATATCAGAAAGTTCATATATCAGATGCTAACACACTAAATCAAATAAAAAATAAATATCGCAACGATCCTAATATATCATATAGAACATATGTTAGAACGATAGAAACATTAAATAGAAAAGATTTAGGCTTTTTCAGAATAGGACAAGACGTTGTAATACCAGATACAATAATAGATGATATGCGTGCATATTCTATTTTCCCAGATGATTATCCTGGTGCAAAAAACATAGAAAAATTAATAGTTGTATGTAATAAAATGCAATGTTATGCATGCTATGAATATGGAAATTTAGTACGTTTTGCAGCTGCAAACACAGGCAAAGAACGCACACCAACTTTTCCAGGCAGATATGCTTTAGTATGGAAACAACGTTTACGTACTTCTTCGCTTGATAGTACATGGAAAATGCCATACACTTTCAATTTTCATCAATTTGCAGGTAATGCTATGCATCAATTTTCTATGCCAGGACGTCCAGTATCACATTCATGTATAAGACAATTCAATGATGATGCCATGTGGATATTCAATTGGGGGAAAGGTGCTAAATATGATGAAAAAGGTCAAGCTATTCCTTTAACAGGAACCCCGCTAATTATATTAAATACATTTGATTTTACTATACCTGAAGGCGGTCCATGGCTTGATTTGGTATCTAATAAATGTTATTATGTAGAAATACCAGAAAATCCTATGGAAGTTGAAGAAGCACTTATTCCATATCAACAAATACCAAAATCTTCAAGAGGAATGCTTCCAAATGTACAACGTTATAAAGATGCAGAAAAAATATTACGTGAAAGAGGTGTAATCAGAGAAGGTGTTACATTGACTGAATCAGTAGATTTTAATAAATTACGTCAAGAAAGAGCTGCTCGTAGAGAGAAAGAAAAGCTCGAAAAAGAAAGGTTAGAAAAGGAAAAATTAGAAAAAGCAACTCTTGAAAACAATTCAAATGAAAATATAAATCAATAAAATAAAGATAATGTAAAAATAAAAAAAAGACTTACAACGTAAGTCTTTTTTTATATCAGATTATTATTAATTATTAATTGCTACTCAATGAACGTTTAACTTCTACAAGTTTATAAACTTCAATTATATCATTTTCTTCAAAATCATTCCAGCCATCAATCTGAATACCGCATTCATAACCTTGTTCTACTTCTTTCACATCATCTTTATTACGTTTTAATGATGTAAGAGTACCTGTGAAAATAGGTAAACCATTACGCAAAACTCGTACTTTATCATTACGCATTACTTTTCCATCTATAACATAACTTCCTGCAATCTGTCCAACTCTACCAATTTTGAATACTTTTCTAACTTCAACATTTCCAACTACTTCTTCCTTAATATCTGGTTTTAGCATTCCTTCTAAAGCTAATTGAATTTCATTAATACAATCATATATTATATTATAGTTTCTAATTTCAACATGTTCAGTTTCTGCAAGTTTAATAGTTTGTCCAGAAACAGAAGTATTAAAGCCAATAATAATAGCTTTAGAAGCTGCTGCAAGCATAACATCAGATTCAGTAATATTGCCTGCACTTTTATGCAATATATTAACCCTAACTTCATTAGTAGATAATTTTAATAAAGAATCGCTTAGAGCTTCTACAGAACCAGCAACATCTGCTTTTAAGACTAAGAATAATTCTTTCACTCCGCCTATAGAAATTTGCTCAGAAATATCATCAAGAGTTATATGATGAACTTTTCTCATTTCCTGCTCACGACGCAGCTGTTTTCTATGACTAGCAATTTCTCTTGCCTTAATTTCAGAATCAATAACATTGAATGTATCACCTGCTTCTGGCAGACCATCAAACCCAATAACAACTGCAGGTTGAGAAGGTAAAACATCCAATACTTTATTGCCTCTTTCATCTAAAATAGCTCTTGTCTTCCCGTAATTAGCACCTGCAACAAAGAAATCACCTACTTTTAAAGTACCATTTTGAATAACAACAGTAGCAACATTACCCCAACCTTTAGTCATCTTAGATTCAATGATAACACCGTTTGCATTTCTATCAGGATTGGCTTTTAAATCAAGCATTTCAGCTTCAAGTAAAATTTTATCAAGCAATACATCAACATTCGTTCCCTTTTTCGCAGAGATTTCTACACATTGATGAGTTCCACCCCAATCTTCAACCAAGACATCTTGATCAGCAAGCTGTTGTTTAATTTTATCAGGATTAGCATTTGGTCTATCAATTTTATTTATAGCTATAACGATTGGAACATTTGCTGCACGAGCATGACTAATAGCCTCAATAGTCTGTGGCATCACATTATCATCTGCTGCAACAACTAGTACTACTATATCTGTTACTTGAGCACCACGTGCTCTCATAGCAGTGAAAGCTTCATGTCCAGGCGTATCAAGAAATGTAATTGATTTACCATTCTTTAATATTACTCTATATGCACCTATGTGCTGAGTAATTCCACCCGCTTCCCCAGCAACTACGTTTGCATTTCTTATGTGGTCTAATAAAGATGTTTTACCATGATCTACATGTCCCATAATTGTAACAATAGGAGGTCTTGGTAATAAATCATCTTCCTTATCTTCTATACTTTCAATTTCCTGTATTTCTTCATCAGAACCAAATTCTACATCAAAACCATAATCAGACGCAATTAATAAAATTGTATCTTTATCAAGTCGTTGATTAATAGTAACCATTAAGCCTAACTGCATACACTTCAAAATGATTTCATTAGGCTTAACATTCATTAAGTTAGCTAAATCACCTGTAGTAACAAATTCTGTAAGTTGTAATGTATGTGATTCATGTTCTGTTATTTCTAATAATTTTGCTTCTTTCTCTTCTCTGATAGCTTTTTTCTGCTGCTTTATTTTAGATTTTTTTGCGTTAGTAAAGTTATCCTCCATTCCGCTGAGAGTTTCACGTATTTTTCTGATAACATCTCTATCAGATAAGGTTTCTTTCATTGATAAGCTTTTTTTACGTTTTTTCTCAGCATACATAGCATTTTTTACCTTTGCAGGCTGAGCAGGAGCATTTGAAAATACTTTTGGTACTGTTGTATTGGAAGATTTATCTTTATAAACAGAAACTTTTTTATCCTGTCTTTTTTCTTTATCTATATTATCTCTTTTTTCCTTGTTTTCTTTATTATCATGTTTTTTATTAGCATCACGAGATATAAATTTCTTTTCTCCTGTTTGAATTTCATTAAATCGATTTTTCTTATCCTTATCCTTTTTATTGTTTTTCTTATTCTCAAACTCTTTATCTTTTCTTTTATCTTTTTGACTATTGTCCTTTCCTAACTTATCATCTTTATTATCTTTGTTTTTATTTTTTTTATCTCGGTTTTTATTATCTCCATGCTGTTTAGCATTATGATATTTATCTCGATTTTCTTTGTTTGAAGCATTATTATTCGAAGCTAAGTTAATTTTGCCAAGAACAGTAAGGCCTTTCAATTCCATTACATCTCCTGGCTGCCTCATTTCTTTATTTAGCCCCTGTTCATCAATTTTCTGTTCAGTTTCTAAAGATTCTTTTTCTACAACATCCTCTAATTTATCAATATTTTCATTATTAATATCATTACTTGATGTAATAGCAGGCTCTATATTACCAGATTCTTGCTCATCCTCATCACCAATATGCTCAACAGAAACATTTTCAGCTTGAACTTCTTCATTATCATGTTGATTTTTTAAATTCTTTTTGTTTTTTCTTTGTTTCTTTTCTTCAAGAATCTGTTTTGCAGCTTCCATTTTGGCTTTAATTCTACTTGGCAATTGAGAAGGATCTTCTTCTGATAAATTTATATCAACATTTTTTATCAAATCACCAAGATTTGTAGTTAGCATTCTACTATAATCTTTATTCCTGTTTTTGTCATCATTAGATTTCTTTTTTGATTTTTGATTTTTTTGATCTTTATTATCATTATATTTTTTTTCTTTTGCATCCTTATTATTAACTTTAGAAGAATTATTTTGTTTTTCCTTTTGCTTTCCGTCCTCTTCCAGTTGTATATTTTGTTCTTTTACTTCATTCTTAATGTCAATTTTAGATATTATTTTTGGAAATACCTCTTCTTTTGTAAATTCAGATACATCATTAATTATAACTTCTTTATTAGCTTCTTCAGGTTTATTAATAACACTATTATCCGCTGAACTTTCAGCAACATCAGATACAACAGGAGATTCACCCGAATCCATTGCCGATTGTTCTGCCTTTTTCTCTTTTCTTTTCTGAATTATTTCACGTTGATTTTCTGCATTTTTTCTTTCTTGTTTAAATTTTTCATAAACAAGTTTCTGCATATCTTCATCGAGCGTAGTTGTTGGTTTATTCTCTACATTAAAACCACGTGATAATAAAAAATCAACAATAGTATCTTTACTAATATTAAGTTCAGATGCAATTTTAAAAAGCCTTACTTTTGATGACATATATCTATTAAGGAATAATTAATATCAACTTTTAAATAATTAAAGTAAATTTATAACAATAAAATAAATAATAAAACATTGCTTATTTATTCATTCTCTTTTTCATCAACTTCTTCAGTATTTTCTGTTATATCTTCAGAAGTTTGTTCTTCTTTTTCTTGTTCAGCAACAATATTTGAATCTTCTATATTGTCTACTTGCTTATCAGGATCTTCTTCTGCAGAATAGTTAGCAGCTTGTTTCAATAAATTAATATAATTTTCATCTTCATCTTCATCAAATTCAATCAACATTGCCTTTCTAGCATCAATAATAATATCATAATTCAACCCTTCAATGCTCAATAATATTTCAGGCGAAACTTCAAGGAATTCCCTTGCTGTATTAATATTATTCTCTACTAATCTTTCAACAGCCTCTTTTCCAATTTCAATATCAAACTCTCTAATATCAATATCTTCACTGCCTTCTTTCAATAATCTAATATCATATCCTGTAACTTGAGATGCTAATTTCACATTTTGTCCATTCTTTCCTATTGCTGCCGATACGTATTCATCTGGCACAACAACAGTAGCAATTTTTGTTTCTGAAGAAAAAATTATGTCTTTAACAACAGCAGGAGCCAAAGCATTTTTAATAAATTGAGAAACATTGTCAGAATAATAAATTAAATCTATATTCTCATGATTCAATTCTTGCATAATAGCATTAATGCGAACTCCTTTTACACCCACACAAGCACCTATTGCATCAATACGATCATCAACAGAACTAATGGCAACCTTAGAACGTTCACCTGGAAATCTTGCTATAGACTTTATTTGAATAAGACCGTCATAAATTTCTGGTACTTCTATTTCTAATAATTTTGCTAAAAATTCAGGTGTTCTTCGTGTAAGTATTATCTCAGGTCTTGTTGTAAGTGTTTGAGTAACATCTTTAATCAAAGCACGAATATTTTTATTTTTACGTGTTTTGAACATTTCATTAGGAATTTGTTCGGTACGAGGCAGCTTCATTTCCATTCTATTATGAGAAACAATTATCTCATTTTTTCTTATCTGATGAATTTCACCAGTAATGACCTCACCGATTTTATCTTTATAATCATTATAAATATTATCTCGTTCTATTTCACGAATCTTACTATTCATTGTCTGAGAAGCAAAAGAAATAAGCCTGCGACCGAAATTTTCTGATATATTTTCAAGTGTTATTTCTTCAATAAATTCATCACCAATTCCTTTATCTTTATAGTCATCTCCTCCACGTTTACGAGCTTCTTCCAACGTAATTTGAGTACTACTGTCTTCCACATTTTCGACAATAGTTTTTATCAAATATAGTTCTATATCTCCCTTTTCCATATTAACAATTATCTCAAAATCAGCTTGATTTCCATATTTTCTTTTTACCATAAGAGAAAGGGTCTCTTCTATCAAGCCTTGTAATAGATCTTTATCTATTTTTTTTACTTTTGCCATCTCTGAAAAAGCTGCTACAATAGCTGCTTTATCTATCTTTTGCTTTTTTCTAATAGCCATAATAATATTAAATTAATAAAAAAAGGGCCTATAGCCCGTTACAACAAACTTAATTACAAAATTAATGAAAAATAACAAATTAAACAAATTAAAACAACTTTTTAATAAAAAAGCAGAAGTTTTTATAACTTCTGCTTTTTATATTTGAACATAATTAATTATCAACCTTAGAAACAATTGCAGCTCTATCAAAGGTAAGCTTTGCATTTTCTACCTGTAAAACTACTTTTTTTTCTTCAAGTTTATCAATTTTTCCATAAAGTCCTGCAGTAGTAACAACTTTATCTCCAACTTTTAAACTATCTAATAAAGCTTGATGTTCTTTTTGCCTTTTTTGTTGAGGTCGTATCATTAAAAAATACATAATTAGAATAACAGCACCAAACAATATTATTGTTGGAAGTATACTAGTTGATGCACTACCTGCATCTCCACCTGCTGGAGGTGGTGCCATAAGTAAGAAAGAACCTATAAAAGACATATTCTTCTCTAAAATATTATACATTATAAAAATACAATTTACAAAAAAAAAACCAATTATTAAAATATTTTTTGTCTTTTTGATATTTTATATTTTATATTTGTAATATATTTATATTCAAATTTCAAATATTTATTTTACATATTATTTAATAACTATCAGTATAATAATATATGAAAAACAGAACGAAATTATTTTTAAGTTTAATAACATTTATAATATGTTGTTTTTTTATTTCTTCATGCAAAACTACAGAAAACGACTATAAGCCGCATACATTACTTTGGTCTGTTGAAAGAAATAATAAAACTTTATATTTATTAGGCTCAGTACATATTGGCTCAGAAGATATCTATCCTTTAGATAAAACTATAATGAAAGCATTTAATCAAGCAGACGTTTTAGGTGTTGAAATTAATCCTAAAAATGTAAATTTCCTTGATATGCTTTCTTTATTTTTCGATCCATTAAGAGATAATAGCAAATTATTATCAAAAGAAACATATAATAAAATAAAAGAACTATTCGCATCTTTTAATCTGAATGATGAAATTATAAAAAAATTAAAACCTGTAGGTATAGCAATTTTGTCTGAAGTATCCAAATTTTCAAAAATTGCTAAAACATTAAAAGGAATTGATAGTTTTGATAAAAGCATGGCTTCTTCTTTATCAACACCAGGTATAGATCAATACTTTTTAAATTTAGCAGACTCTACAGGAAAAGAAATATATGAAATAGAATCTGTAAAAAGACAACTAAGAGTATTTGAAGCTTTAGAAGATGTAATAGAAGATTATATAGA
>JAFRQN010000154.1 GCA_017428585.1 Bacteroidota bacterium
AAAATTTATTATTTTTGTAATATGAAATTTTACTAAAATATGAAAAATAATACAACAAAAATTTTTAATAGTTACGAAGAGTTTGTAAAATATGGATTAGAGAACAATGATACAGATATAAACGGAGTAACACGTGAATATTTAGAAGAGTATGGGTTAAGTTTAGAGGAGTATTCGGAGCAGAATAAGAGTAATAAGCTGTGTTTTAATGTTTATAAATGTGAGAATTGTTTTCAGTGTAATGATTGTTATTCCTGTTATTCGTGTACAAATTGCAAGTTTAGTCATAGCTGTGATAACTGCAAAGACGTAAAGCATTGTTTTAATTGTAGGTTATGCAATTTATGCATGCGTTGCACAGATTGTACTTGTTGTGTTAATTGTTATGAGTGTGAGGATTGCAGCGACTGCCATAGCTGTTATCGTTTGCTCAAGCAAACCTGCAGAGTTGATGAGCAGGACACACAAGAAGAAGAATTTGAGGAATGAATAGCAGGATTTGAATTATTAATGAACAAAAAACCTAAATAAATTTCAAATTATTCACTTTTCATGCAATAAGTAATTTTAATTCCTAAATTTAAATTATGATAGCTTCCTATTCTGGAAGCTATTTTTTTATATGTTGATAACTTTGTGGATAAATTGTTTATAAATAAATTTGGAATTTTCGAATTTATGTGTATATTATAATATATATATAATAATATTAATATATAAATATTATAAATAAATATATATATATAATATTATAATTTAAATATTATACTATTAACATTTCATTAATAAATAATTTAAATATTACATTAATACATAAAATAATAATTAATACTATTAACATATAATTAACAGATAAATATTAGCATCTAATTATAATATTTGTACTATTAACATATAAGATAATATTACATTAATAAATAATATTACATTAATAGTAATTTAAAAATATATATATAATATTTATTTTAAATATATATAATCGATATTAGGATAAATAAAGCGCGTGCGTGCGCGCGCGAGTGTGTATGCGTGTGATTTACTATTTATATGTTCCTTTAATTCAGAATATGCAGAATTACGCACAGAAATGACCAGTATTTAATTTTTATACTTCCACCCTTATATTTTATCAAATTAAAAATAAAATTAAAATATGAGCAAATAAACGATGTTTTTTGATATAATGAGAAAAGAATATAAATTTTTAATTCGATGAGATAATTTTACGCTGATGATTTGATATTTTTTATTTTTCATTCTCTTTTATTTTAGAATATGTGTTTTTGCCGTCATTTGTCCTCTCTGTTGAGATTTTACAGCTTCACCCTTACAATTTATCATTTGAAAAGAAAAACGCCGTAAATCAAAAATAACGGCGTTTCTTAATTTTATGAGGTTTTATTTGTTTTATATATATAAATTTTATTATTTTTGTATGGTGCTTTTTGCATTATGGTATAATTTTTTTGTTTTTGTTTATAAATCTAAAAAGCGGACCTGTATAGATCCGCTTTCTTTTTAGTTAATTGCTCCTAAGGAATTAAATGTTTCTATAACTTGCTCTTTCGTATATGACGGCTTGTCTTGCTTTTGTGGATAAGATAAGATTTCTAATTTATCACATTGGACTTCCGTTTCGTCATCATGATATGTTAAATGTCCCTCAAAATATATTAAACTTCCCACTGCATAATCATTAATTAATAAATCCGCTATTCCATTCCACGTTCTAATTTTTACTATGTTAGACTCTCCAGGTTTTCGCTGCAGGTCAAGCCAAGCATACGCCCATCGATGGTTTGAAGTTTTAGAATTAACAAGTTTGCTTACCTTTATAACTCTGCCTATTAACTCCACTTTATTCAAAGTATCCACTTTAATAACCTAAATTTATTTGTTTGATAAATAACTTTTAACTACAATTTGAAATTCCTCTACTGATTTGATTACAATATATTTATAACCTTGTTCTTTTACTTTTTCTTCAAAGAGCTTTTGGCTTTCTGACTGCTTGTTGTAATCGACCTTAAACTCAATATAAAGACCGTGATATTCATTGTTTGGAACGCTTAGAAACATATCCGCTACGCCTGCCACTACTCCTTCTTTTTTTAGATAAGCTGCAGTTTTAATGTTCCTTAATCCGCCATTGGGAATTGCAAATAAAAGACCTCTATATTTTCTATAAATTATATTAAAATAATAATAACAATATGTTTGTAAATTATGCTCTTTAGTTTTCATATTAAAATTCTATTTCTGCTTTGTCTTCTAATACTGCTTCGTAAGACTCTGTATCTTTTTTGTATTTGTAATTAAATGCTTTAGTTGCTCTCTCGTGCAGTTCTTTAATTAAACTTGTTTTAATTTCATCTGCTATTTCTAAATTCTTTGCTCTTTGTTTAATTTCATGCAAAAGAGCAGTAAAATCTTGAGATAAAAAAGTATTATTTATTTTTTCTTTAATCTCTTTTATAAACGTGTCTTTTTGTTCTTTTGTTATTTCTTTAGGTTTTATTTCCTGTATTTTCATAACAGGTTTTTGCGCCTGTCTTGCTGGCTGTTGAGCTGGCTGTCTTGCTGGTGGTGCTGGCTGTGCTGGTCTGCTGTTTCTCTGCACTCTGTCCACTTCAACATTGTATTTGCTTTTAGTATTTGCCCATATATCAGGCGCCATAGCGTCCACGTCAATCTCATCACAAATTATTATATTCAAAATACTTGATAATAAATAACGTTTTGCGTATGTTATCAATCCACCGAATTTTTGCGGATTGTCTTCTATTTTTTGTCCAATAATTAATTCTGTAATTCTCATTTCTTGAGAAGCAGAATGGGTTAATGTACAAGTCAATTTAATTTTTTCATTTTCTAAAGTCTTTAATGAAAAATAGCATTCTAAACCTACCTCGCTTAAAATAGGAAATATAGCTTGCTGTATAGTTGCCAAATCTGCATAGCTGAATTGAGTTTTGCCGTTGTATTTCACGGTGTTTAATTTTTCAATAGGTTTAAGCTGTCTTTGAAATTCCAGCATTGCTTCGCTTAATGTTTTGTAAGATTCTTTACTCATTGCGTTCTCCTCTGCTGTTCATAATTAAAGGATTTAAGATTAATAAACTTATATGCTTAAATAAATAAATCAATATATATTTAGCAGTGTTTTTCATTCTGAAAAACAAAGAGTATAAAGAATAATCATTATATTCTTTTTTGTAGTATTTAATAATACTTTTTCTATTATCTATTTCTTTAGATAATTGTTTGTAAACTTTTAGATATCTATTATATTTTTCTAATTCTAAAAGTTTGATTTGTTTAGTTTCTTTTTCTAATCTTGATAAAATACCGTTATACTTATTGATATTCATTGATTACCTCAAATTTATATTAATAATTTTTGTAATACAAAAATAATAATTTATTTTGAAAAAAACAAATATATTTTTAATTATTTTAACAAATATTTTTCTTTGTCAAATTTATAATTGCATTTATAATTATCTTTTACTTGAATATCAATAATATGGTGTCTATCGAAAGACAAAGAATAGCATTTACTGAAATTATAGCAATAATTACATTTATCGTATAATTTGTTTTCGTTTATGTACTTCATTATATTCTCCCTTAAAGATATTTATTTTTTTAATTTAGGAACGTCGAAATATCTCCATAATTTATAATATGTTATATCATATTTTTTAGATATTTTAAGTCTTGGAATACCAAGTTCTAAATCTCTTTTAATTTTTTTTACAATATCAGAATTATTAAGAATAGTATATCGTTCTGGAGAAGGTGTATTTTTATCAATATAACGTCTCTTAAAGAAAACGAATGATTGATAAGTAACTCCCATTTTTTCTGCTATTATTCTTTTTGGCACGCCTTGATCCAATAATTTTTTTATTTCTTTTTTATTAGCGTGCAGATTTTTAAGATTCTCATTACTCATAATTAATACTTGTTTTTAATAGTTGTTTCTAAAACCAACATAGTTTCAATAAAATTGCTTTTTTTAATATCTTCTACTCTTGTAATATCATAATCTGCAAGGAGCAGATTGTACCAGTTATTTTTTATTGCCCAGTCGAGCCTTTTTTCGATTTCTTCTTTTTCGAAGAGATGCTTTGAAATAAATTGTTTTCTGACAAGGTCTTTACGGAGTTTGTCATTTTCTCCCATGCTTCCGCCAGTGCCAATAACTCTTCTGTTGGCGTTAGCTTTTTCGGATTTGCTCTGTAAGAGAATGTCAATAGATCCTTTAATCTTCCCCGTTTTAGAAAAAAACTTTCAATAATCTTTTGCATTTTTACCTGCATATCGCGAGCGCCGTTTTCTTGGTCTGCTGGTTGTTCCAGAAGACCGTTTCTAACATCAAGACAAGCATCAAGATTAAATTTTTGTATTTTATTATCTATTTCTTCCAAAAGCAGATAAGAAATTAAAGTCTCTTTCCAATAAGCAAAATCACATTGCAGTAATACATCAAAATCTTTAGGCACTTGCTTAGAAGACTGCAGGCACCATGTCATGTATTCTGTTGCAATAGACACTTGAGCATTGCAAAGTTTATTATATTGATAAATATATGTTTTATCGTTAATAATAAACGTTTCTTTTTCATTAGTAAATTGTTCTACAATATCGTTAACCGTTTCCATAAAATTATATATATATTATTCTTTAACTTATTACAAAAATAATAATAATTTTTGAATAAATCAAAATTATTTTTAATAATTATCTAAATCGTGCAGCATTAAATTTAATTGTTCAAAAAATCTATTTACATTTATATTGTCGCATATATCATTATGCCTTGCGCTTTCTGCATAGTCAAAATCCACGCAGTACCAGCATGACTTGCAAACCGTGCATTCTTCACATTCAAAACAATTCTTGCAGCTACTGCATTTATAACATTTCGTGCATCCATCACACGCAAGACAACCTATGCAGTCTCTGCAAGTGCTTAAGCATCTTCCTGTGTTGCAATTATGGCAATATTCGCATTTATAGCATTCATCGCAATCTGAGCATTTGTAACAATTAAAACAATTTACATTATTAAATTTATTTAAGTAATCTTTATACTCTTCAAAATCTAATAGCCAATAATCTAAAAATTCTTGAGTACAACCATTTACTTTTTTTGTTTTTATATCTTCTAACCATTCTTCTTTATCTTTATATAAAACAAGAGGGATTTCTGGATTATTCATTTTTACTCCTTTTTCTTGGTACAATATTTTTTTGATAGTTTAATTTAATGCTTTTGTTTCTCTGTCTCCATTCATCAAAACATTCTTTCACAGCTTCAAGGAGTGCGTCTCCATTTAATAAATCGTAACACTTCATTCTGTTTATTTTGTCTTGAATAATAGAAGCAAATTTTTCATGTTCTCTAACATAAGCAACAGCAAATAATTTTTCTGGCATTTCTATTTCATTGTCCAGAATCATTTGGCACAAAGGACTTTCTTTTTGAGCGTTTACTTTAGCTTGTCCAATTTGATATGTAATAAAAACATATCCTTCATTTTCATAACACATTGCATTACCTTTTTAAGTTATTACTAATTTTGTATTACAAAAATAATAATAATTTTTGAAAAAAGCAAATAAAAAAACAGCAATCGTAAAATTGCTGTTAAGTAATGAAAGTTAAAAAGAACAGTTATTAATTATGAAAAATGTAATAAGAAACATTTTCAAATTTAATAATTTCTCAAGCTATTTTCAAATTCTGTACGTTTTACTGATAAAATAATATCACTTCCTTTAATAGTAGAAGTAAGGTTTATATTGCTTATAGAATTTTGCAAAGACTTGAAGCTGTTTGAAATTTTATTATTTTGATTATCTACTACTTCCTCGACAAGAGAGCGGAGCTGGTCGTCTCTAAATACCCATTCTTTGTTGTCTCCTCCTAACCTGTTGCCGTCTCCTATTAAAGCTAATGTTGGCGAATCTATACGACCGCCAGATGAGAAACTTAACAAACTGCTTGTTATGCTTGTAATCAAAGGACTAATAATTGCTTTTAACGATGCTTTGGCAATAGCCAATAAAGCTGGCACAAAAGCAATAATGCCGCCTGATTTTAAAGCTATATCTTCCCATAATGAGCTGCTAAATAAATAAGTTTCCAGTGCCGCTTCTGCTTCTTTAATTAAAAACTCGCTAAATGTTTTTAATATCAATCTAAGACCGTCTTTTATAGAAGTTATTTGTTCGCCAGACGCAATCATGCTGTCAAAAATAGAAACGAAAGTCTTTGCTATTTCTTCACCAGATAAAGCTATGTTTTGAGACATTGTTCCCATTGTTCCTTCTATTTCCTGTATTTTTAATTTCATTTGTTCCGCATTTTGAGTAACAGAAGCGATTTGAGCATCATACATTGCTTTAATACTATCATCTTGTGTTTTGTTTCTTTGTTCCTGCAAAGTATTAATTAAATTTAATTGCAGTTCTAAGCTCTTTTTATAATATTCTTCTTCTTTCTTTAATTGTTCCGTTCTTTGTTGTTCTTCTAATTCAGCCATACGTCTTTGGTTTTGCAAATTAAGCGATTGCTCTCTGTATGCTGCTTGGATTTGCAGTTTTTCTTTTTCTTCTTGATATTTCTTTTCAATTTCTAAACGTTTTTTATTATATAATTCTTCTTTGTAAGTAAGTTTTTCTTTTTTGCCGAATTGCTGGTCTAATTGGTCTAATTCGTTTTGCAGTTCATCGTTTATATTTTCAGTATCAATTTCTAATTTAGTATGGATTGTAGCAATTAAAGATTGATTTAAGAAATTAACGAAATTAGTTGCCTGCTCTTTTTGTTTATCCAAAGAGTTTTTATTTAATTCGTTTTCAGTTTCGTATTTTTGTTTTATTAATTCTATTTCTTTTTCGTTAGCGTCTTTAGTTGCTTTCAATCTGTTATTAATTATATCATTTACTTTAGATTTAGCTTCATTTAATTCTTTAGTAAGATTAATAATATATTCTTGATTAGTTCCTGCTTTCACAGCTTCCTCTAATTTAGCTTTAATTTCTTCTGCTCGTTTAGTCAATATAGAAAGCATATCATCTGTAATACTATTAACGTTTTCAGTTGCTATTCTTATGCTGTCGTCATCTATACCGAATTTTAGGTTAATAGTTTTCATTTCGTCTTTTAATCTTTCCTCTAATAAATCCAATTCAGTTAAATCTACTTTAGCTTCGTAAGTCTGTATATTTTTCAAAGTATTATTATATTCTTTAATAAAATCTACTACTAATTTTTGAGCTTTTTCCAATTCGTCTTTTTCTAATTTTATTCCAATAGATAAATCATTTAAATTATCTGTTGTCATAAAATCATCTTTTAATTTCAAATACTCAATTAAATCATTTTTTTCTTTTTCCAGTGTTTTTAATTGTTCTTGATTGCATTTATAGTCATCGTAATCTGTTCTCTCTCTCTTTTCAGATAAAATTAAATTATCTGTATTTATTCTAAATATTTCTTGTTCCAATTCATATTTATTTTTCAAAGAGTTTAATATCTTTTCATTTTTTTCAAATTCAGTTTCTTTAGCTTTAGCAGAAGCAGTTGTAGTTTTCACTGATTTATCAAAAGTTTTATTGAAAGCATCTACATCTTGGTTTGTTTTATCAATCCAATCTGCGTTTTGTTTAGCTTGTTTTAATGCTTCTTTAGCGGCTGTAACATCTGCTAATAATTGTTTAGCGTGTGGGTCTGATTTAGCGGCTTTAGCAGAATTATTTTGTACCCATTGATTATAGCGTGCCGTCATGTCCCATAATCTCTGCTGTGCTTTAGTTACTTCCTCTGTATCTTTTGCTTTGTTGTAAGAAACAGCTTTGTTTACTTCTTCCTGTAATTGTAATTGCTGCTCTAATAATTGTTTTCTTTGTACTTCTGCTTGAATAACTTTCTTTAATTCTTCTGGTTGTTGTTTAATAGATTTAGCTATGCTGTTATATATTTTATCTGTTGCCGTTCCCTCTTTTTCCATTTGTTCTAATTGGCTAAGCATTACGTCTTTTTGATTACTCATAGATGTTGCCAATTTATCATATTCAGCTCTTAGCTGGGAAACGTCTTCACCTCTCATTGATTTAGTTGTAATTTGTTTTTGCAAGTCTTTAAGTTTCTTTTCATTATAAGCAAAGGTTTCACCTTGTTTTTCAAAAGTCTTTAATAAATTATTTTGGTTGTCAATTAATTCTTTGCTTACAGATTCTTCTAAAGCTTTGCTCATTTCTTCAACGGCTTCGCTTGACACTTCATAGCTATTGACTAATTTACCGTTTTCATCTACAATAGTATCTACAACCTTAACTGCGGCTGGCGCCCATTCCTGTATTTTTTCTGCAATACGTGCTTTCTCTGCTGCATCTTTAGCATTTTTAAAATCATCTTCTAATTGTTTAAGAGCTTGTACATCTTTTAATTTTTCAGTTGATTTAACAATATTTTCAATTTGTTCTCCAATGTTAGCTTTTACAGCCTCGTTTTTAATCTCGTTGTACATCTCTTTTACTTGTTCTACGGTTGTTTCTGTTTGCTCTGCAATTTTCCGCGCTGCCTCGTCTGTAATCATACCGCCTGCAGTTTCTTTTATATTTTTATCGTATGCTTCTTTTACTGCATTGCTTAATACTTCAACCTTAGCTTTTTCTACTGCTTGAATTTCTTTTACTTTAGCTTCAGTTAAAGCGTCAAAGGATTTCATCAAGCTGTTTTTTTCTTCTGCTGTTGCTTCTTTTTGCCACCATTCGCTTTCAAATAGTTCCTGCATTTGTTCCTTAGCTTTAGAAAGTTCAGCTTCGCTTGTTGCTTCTTTAATAGAATTGCTTATGTTCATTGCAATCTTTTTAGGATTAGGAGTAAATACGTCATCTAACAAGCCGAAAGTCTGCCAACCTGCAATAAAGTTCAGAACGTCATTTTTCGTTTGTACAATCCATCCGCCCTCTGTTGCTTCACTTAGTTTGTCTTTTAATTTATCGATTTCTATATCAACATCGTTGGTTGCAAGTTCTATATCTAAATCAATTTTAGTTTGTTGTAATTCTTTAGCTTCAGTTTTAAGTTTGCTTAATCCTTCCACGTTTTCAGCTGATTTCTTTTTCAGAATCTCTAAAGATTCAGAATAAGAAAGAATACCGATTTGAGCTTCTGGGATTTCTTTATTTAATTGAGCTTGTACGTCTGCAAGTTCTTTTTCTTCGTTTTTAGTAAGACTTGTCTTTTTGCCTAACTCATCATATTTTTTAATTAAAGCATCTATATTGTTTATAGTATTTTGTCTTTGCTTATTACCTTCGATTAATTCGTCATTGTTTTTCTTTAATTCAAGATTTATTTTCTTTTGTTCCTCTGCAGTTTTTTTTAATTGAGAAACAATAGCAGCTATTCCTGCACTTGCCATAGCTATTGCAGAAAATACAGCAATCATAGGATTAGCTTTAACAACATTCATTGCTATATTGAGAGCTTTTTGTACAGCGGTTGCGCTTTGTGCGGCTGTGTTGTATTTCATTAAAGATGGGATAAGCTGACCAGTAACAGCAGTAGCAATACCTGTTAATTGTTGTTTTGTATTACCAAAAAGAGTATTGATGCCGTTAAGAGTGTTTATATAAGGCAGCATTTCGCTAAGAATTTGAATAGAAGCAACACCAGTTTCACCTATCGGACCTGTAACATTTATAACACTTGTAAGGACGCTTTCCAAAGTAGTTTTTAATTGGTTTGCTCTGTTCTCTATTGTGTTGCTCATATCATTAAACGCATTTTCAGTTGTACCAGCTGCATTATTGAATTGATTGAGTGTTTCTGCCAATCCGTTAATATCTCCTGTAAGAGTATTAAAAGCAGAAGATGCTTCGGCGCTTCCGAATGCCTGCGTTGCAGATACACCTGCTTTATCAAAAGCATCTTGTAACATTTGCAATGCACCTATAAAATCTCCTCCTCTTATTCTGTCTCCTAACTCTTCAATAGTAACACCTGCACCTTCTAAAGCGTTTTTTAATTCAGCAGAAGGTTTTTGCATTTGGATTAACATTTGATTTAATCTTGTTGTAGCTTGAGCAGTCGGCACACCTTTAGCAGTCATTATAGCAAGGGAAGCTCCTATATCTTTAAGCGATGCACCGTATGCTGCGGCTGTTGGGATTACTTGAGACAAAGAACGTGATAATTCTGGAATTGTAGTTTTACCTAAATTTACGGTTTGGAATAGAATATCAGAATATTCGGTTGCTTTTTCAGCAGTTTCTCCATACGCATTTAATAGGGAAGATAATACATCGACCGTGTTATTAATAGATTCAGAACCTCCGACCGCCAATTTAGCCGATGCGTCCATAAACGCTTCCATTTTTTCAGTTGTAGCTTCTATTCCTGCAGATAAAGCATTATAAGATGCGGCTTGTATATCTGCTGCATTGATAGGGATTTTTTTAGACATTGCCAAAGCCATACGTTCAAAGTTCTCGGCGTTTTCTTTAGCTGCACCGCCTAATGTTTTAATTTGAGCAGTTGCAGTATCTAAATTTACGAAAGGATCTGTAATAGATTTAATAGAAGAAGTAAAAGTATTTAGACCTTGTGCAACAAATCCAAATTCGCTTAAAGCAGAAGAAAAATCTTTTGCTGGTTTTTCAAGATTTATATTTTTGTTTGCTTCCTCTAATTCTGTTAATTGGTTTTCAGTTTGTTTAATAGCATTAGATAAATCAATATATGCTTGCGTTCCAGTTTTACCAGAAGCCTGCATTTCGTTTAATGCTTTTCTTTGAGTATCTAATAATTTGCTTATATTTTTGAATGCTTTATCGTATTCTTCCGCTGCAGTCTTAGCGTCATTTCCTATTTTTACTCCATCTAAACTGTTGCTAAGATTTTGTAAATCTGTATTAAGGTTTTTAATTTCATTTTCTGGCAAGTAAGCCGCGAATTGTTTAAGACTTTCAATATCTATATTGCCAATATCTTTAAGGTTTTGAATAACAGATTTTAATTGTTGTTCAAATTGTTTAGTATCTATACCTAAATCAAGATTTTTAAGAGTATCTTCCAATTTAGAAAAAGCACCAGTATCAACATTCAAAGACATTTTAATTTTGTTTATATTTTGTATCATTTCTAAAGTGCTTTGAAGTTGTGCTTCTAATTGTTTGTATTCATCAGTACCTTCTTTCCCTGCGGTTTTCATTTCTTTAAGCTGGCTGATTTGAGCGTTAGCTAAATCATCGACTTGTTTTTTGAATTGACCGAATTCGTTTGACGCTTTTTTCAGACTGACGTTTGCTTCAATAGTAGGGTTCTGTTTATCTATTTCATTTTGAATTTGTTTAGATACATTATCAAGTGATTTTTTATCTACAACAGGTTTTATATTTGCCTGTAATTGTACAGAAAATTTTTCGCTCATAAAATTTATATATTTTATTAAATAATTATAATTATATTTGTAAAAATAACAATTAAAAACAATATAAATTTACTATAAAATGGAAACATCTGACGTAAGTAAAGAATTTAAATCCTTTATAGATGGATTTAGCAAATATCTTGCTGGATATTCAGGAGACTTGCCAAAACAATATGAGAACGCTATAATTGCCATAATTAAAACAGAGATTGCACAAAATATGGCTAATCACGGTCGCTATGATGGTTCTGGAACAAGTCTATTCAGCAGCGGCGATATTCAATGGAAAGAATTAAAAGAAAGCACAAAACGTTCATATAAAAGCAAGTGGGGTGATGAATACGACCCACAACCTACATTAGATAGGACTGGTGCATTGCGTCAAAGTATAGAAGTAGTATATAAAGATAATTTAACATTTGAATTGAGCGCCAATACACCTTATGCACGTGTACATCAATATGGCAGTGAAGATGGCAAAATTCCTGCACGTCCTTATTTTGTATTATCTAAGAGTGCATTAAACAAAATCATAGATAATGTAATAGAAGGATTAGAGGAATATACTAAATCTGCATTAGTATAATTATTTATGCAGTCTGATAAGATAAGTGTTCCCAGTCTTTATATTGTCAAATACCTTAAATTTGTTATTGTTTTTAATAATAATGTCGTTTTTGTTATTAGGAATATAATTTGTTCCCTCTTTGATATAAAATTCATAAAAGAAATTTATTCTCTTTTTGTCTTCTTTAGTTTTATAAGGATTAAATAAATTCTTGCTGTAGCTGTTGTGTCTTGACAAGCTAAGATTAGAAAAAATATCAAAAGTTATATATTCTCTTCCGTCAATAATATCTTTACATCTTTGAGGGAGTTCGTCCTCGTAATAACATTCGCCGTAATAATAAACGTTCTTATAGTTTGTTATATATATATTCTTTTCGAAAGCATCGTTTAGATTATCAACACTTTCTATATCTGTATTTCCGTAAGTAATTAGGGTGTTAATATCTTCAATATTATCTGCTAATTTTTTATTTGTGTTGTTTAGTTTATTATAGTTTCTTTTAATAGAAACATTTTCAATTTCATCTTTATCTTTAACGTTTTCAGTATAATCATATTTATCAAATTCGTTGTCTCTCTCTTTCAATTTCATTTTAATTTCTTGAGCGAGTTTCATATCATAAATAGAATAATCTGGAACGTATTTAGAAGTAATTTGTATAGGGTTTTCTTCATCATTCACAGGTTTATAATTGCTTCCGCTGTCTACTTTAAGACCGTTTTGTTTAACAAGTTCTTCATCAAGTTCCACCACGTGGCACGCACAATTAAAAGCAGAAGGCGGATAAATGCTGTTCCATATAGGGTCGTCATATCTAAATACTTTATTGTGCCATTTTTCGTGGTCGTGTCTTTTAGTCTTTCTTTGAAATTGTTTATACTGCCAATAAATATTTTTAGTTAATTCTGCAGTTGCCGATTGCTGTTCCCATCTACCTTGAGCATAAGCAACACCCATATTTGTATTGTATATAGTTGTAAGTCTATGCAAAGGGAGTGTTTCTTGTTTAGTTTTAGGGTCGTAAAGCCACCCTTTCTCTTCTAAATTGCTTCTGACATTATTTTTAAATTCTTTCATAGGCAATCCTTCTTTTTTAGCTTTGATAAGGTTGTCAATCACGCATTGCAGTACGTTTGCATTAGTAACGTTGGCAATAGTAAAGCATCTTTTATGTTCAGCAGAAGTTAAATCACGCCATGAGCTTGTAATTACAATATGTTTTTGTCTTTGATTAAGATATTTAAGAGCTTCGTCCGGCGTTCTTCTCCACATATTGTTGTATATAGTATTTTTATTATTTTGCTTTTTTGTTTTAGCGAAAGAATTAAATAAATCTTTGTTCATATTATAATCCTGCTTCTCCGATTAGTTGCTGGTAAATAATAACTTTTTCCATAAACTTAGTAAGGTTTTCAGTTGGCATATTTGGGAAGCTCTGGATTAATAAATCCTGTAATTCATCATAATCTGACCCTTCGTAGTTATCAATCACTTCTTTAATAGTTTTATAAGCACCGTTATTAACATAAGTTTCTAATTCTTTTACTTGTTCTGTAATATCGTTTCCGTTATCGTCTTTTATTTTAAGTTCTTTATTTTCTTCTTCTTCTTTTAATTCAATAACATCATTGTTATTTTCATTTTTATTAAACATACCGTAGTCTTGTTGGTCTTGGATTTCAAAAACGGTTTCGCTTATATTGTAAGTAGAAGCAATATATTTTTTATCAAATCTAATACCTAATTGATAAAGTTTAAGGTCTCTTTCAATTAAATCGTTATCGATTTTATAAGGAGCGTATAATTCGAAATAAGGTCTTCTTGATAATTCTTCTGGGTAGTTGTACAAAGTAATATAATAAATCAATCTGTCAAACATAGGCATAATCATTTTGCAGTCGCTTTGGATTACGTCTTCACGAATTGCGAAATGTGTTTTGCTCATTGCGTATGAACCTACATTTGAAGTGTTTTCAGTTGTACCAGTTTGAGACAATACAGCTTTAGAAATTTCGTTATTATGGAAATTAATAAAGGAAGTAAATAGTTCTGGATTAGCAGATATATTATTTAACGTATTTATTTGTGTATCTGGTCCAACAGCAACAGCTATATTTTTATTATAGTATTGATCAAGAGTATAATTTACTAATGCGTCAGTTTCTGCTTGGTTGGCAGTTTCGTTTACGTGTATATAAATAAAGTTATCGGAGTTTTTATCTGTTGCTTTAGACCATAATTTAATAGTTTGTTTTTTGAAAAATACAGACCAGTAGCAAAGAGAAAGAATAGCCAAGCCGTATGGGTTGTCAGGAGTTGGGTCGTGTTGTACAACAAGGAATTTATCCTCTTTTACAGGAATAGGGTCAGTTGTATTTTTAATCCAAAGACATTGACCAGCTTGATTGAATTGAAAATACTCGTTAGGTCTTTGAATAATTTTAGTTGGAATAATTTTGCCATTCTCGATTTTCCATATTATTTCAAAAACAGAGTAACCATAAAGCACAGCGTCCATCATTTGTTTTATAAGAGTATCTATATTTAATTTTTCAAATACAGCGTCCATAAAAGCAATATACTCTTGAGAATTTTCAATAGTAAATTGATTATAGTTCAATTTCCATAACATAGAAGAGACGCCTGATATTCTACTCTGCACGCATGAGAATACGTGCGGGTCTGTTAATAATTCTTTATATATAACAGGATTAGCTCCTAATTTTCGTAAAATTAAATCTGGGTTAGGTAAAGTAACGTAAAAATCATTAAATTGTGTTAAATTAGTTTTATATAAGTTAGCTGCAATACCTAACAATCTTTTTCTTTCTGATGCATCCATAATTAAAATTTGTTTAGTAAGTAATATCTATTATCAATAGCTTTAATATCTACTTGATATTTATTATTAGAAAAATAGTAAAATTTTTTTTGCAAATAATCTAATCCAAGAGTAAGAGCATCGACTTGGTCATCGTGTTCGCCGTTTGGGAAGTCTGCCAATTCTCCTGTAAATTCCATTAAATAATTTGCATTTTGATTAAGATATACATTTCCACCCTCAATAAGGGACATAACTTTTTGTGCGCGTGTTACTTTATCCATAGGTCTTAGTTCTTCAATTCTCATACCGAATTCACCTTTTAATTCTTGTATAAGGGATTTACCACTTGCTGCACCCTCGATACAAATTTTATCAGGCTTCCATTTGTTTATAAGTTCACGTCCTTTGTTTCTTAACTGCACGAAATCAATTTGTCCACGATACACATCTAAAATATATATATCTTCATCTTTCTTTCCAAAAGTTACGCAGGCAGAATAATCGCTTGTTTTTTTAGTTTCAAAAGCAGTGTCCCACGTTTGGAGTACGTAATCAAATTCTGCTCTGCTCATATAGCTTGGGTCATACCATTGCCAATAATCTGATTTGAATATTGACGCTTGGTCGTTAATAGGTTCTTGTTGATATAAAGCAGAAAACCAATAATTTCCTTCAAGTTTTCTAATAGAATGTATTTGATTTTCGCTTATAAGGTCTGGACATAAAACTTCGCCTTCTTGTCTTCCTAATTTATCGTTTCTGCCTGCGATTGCTGGAATATTAATCATTTTCACGCCATTAAATGCGTCTTTATTGTCTATTATTCTGCCTGTAAGGTCGTTTTTATGCCATCGTGTCGCCATGACAATCAATTTAGCTTTTCCCTGCAATCTTGAGTAAAGAGTAGTAGTAAACCATTCCCATATACCGTCTCTTGTACGTCTGCTCATTGCTTCCTTATTGTTTTTTACAGGGTCATCAATAATAATAAGGTCTCCGCCTTTACCAGTCAATGCGCCGTTAATACCAGTACCAATTACTCCGCCGTTATAATAAGTATAAAATTCTTTTTGTGTATTTTTTCTTAAAGACACTCCTAATTTATTGAGGGTGTCTCTTACTCTTGACGTAAACGTTTCTGTTAATTGTACGCCGTAGCTTGTAAGAATTACTTTAAGATATGGATTATTATATATAAGCCAAACTAAAAGCCAATAACTTACATATTCGCTTTTTCCGTGTCGTGGTGGAATAGATAATAATAAAACTTGTAAATCACTATTAAATAAGAAGTTAAGCACTTCTTTTTCGATATATCTAAGATGTTTAAAAGGAAGATAAGAATGACCGCTTATAATAAAGCCTAAACCTAAAGGAGTATTTAATACTAATTTTTCTTTTTTCTTACTTACTTCTAAAATATCATTAGTTAAATTTTTCATTCTCGTCTTGAATAAGATTGAATTGTATCTTATCTTTATTTAATAGTTCTATATTATTACCATTCTCTTTATTTTCTTTAGCTTTTTCGTAGCTATATTCAAGGAAATCGTGAGTTCCTTTCAAGTCAATAGTTATATTATTAATTATATTGTCTTTATTTTCTGTTTCTGTATTGTCTTCTATATCCAAACCGTTTAATTGTCTTAGCTGTTTTACGCAGTCCATAAGCAATTGGTTATTGTTAGTTTCCATACTTTCAGTAATTTTATTAGTAAGAATATTATAAATTTCAGCTCTAAGCATAGTTTTATCTTTTTTTACAAGATTAGATAAAATAAAAGTTTTAGCTGCTTTATAAAGTCTTTCAAATTCACGTTCGACCGTATCGCCTTTTTTATATTGGAATAAAGTAAGTTTTTGTTTTTCTTTATCTTTTAAGCTGTTCAGGAAGAACGGATAAATTACACCAGTTTTATAACATTTTTTCATAATTTCTGGTTTCGTATAGTAAGCAAGGTGCAGAGCCGCTATAATTTCAATTTTTTTAGCGTCATCGCATACGAAATCAACGGAATTAGTTTTTCTTTTAGTTTCTTTTCTTTTTAACACACTCATTTTTAGAAATTTTATAAAAATTATTACAAAATTTTACAAATTTTTTATAAAAATAAACTTTTTTTGTAAAAAAAACAAAATATTTTGTAAAAAATTTTGATTGTATTGTTAAATATTTATATTTTTACAAAAAAGATACAAAAAATTTATTAACTAATAATAAATAAAGCAAAATGAGAAGTTTACAAGGAGTAGAAATTTTTAAAGCAGGCACATTTACAGATGCCAATGGTCAAGAGGTATCTATAGACGCTGCAGGTTTAGAAAAAATAGCAAAAGAGTACAACGAAAAGATAAAAGAGGACGGCAACCTTGATGTTCCAGTAATAAAGGGACATGATACAAGTTCAGATAATCCTGCTGAGGGTTGGGTTAAGAAGTTGTATGTAGAAGATGACAAGTTGTACGCTGATTTTGATATAAATGACGACATGGCGGAGCAGATAAAAGAAGAGAAATACAAGAAAGTAAGTATTTGTATTGAGCAAAGTGATGACGGTTTCATATTAAAGCATATTGGATTGCTTGGAGCCGCTGCGCCTGCTGTTGCTGGAATGCAGTCAATATCATTAAATGAGCAACAGAACAAACAACAATTTATATTTACAAGTTCAATAAGTCAAGAGACATTAGATTTATTAAATTCTTTGCAAGAGATAGAAAAAGAAACAAGAGTTTCAGAAGAAGAATTTGAAAAGATATGTAATAAAGACTCAGTAAATTACAGTATTAAAAATCTTATAAATTTTTTAACAAAGGAGTTCACTATGGACAATGAAAACGTAAAATCTTTCTTTGATGGATTAATTGAAGCGTTAAATACATTAGAAATAGGATTAACAGAAGAACAAAAGAGTTCTATTCAAGGCATAGTTAATACATATTTCAATGACCATGCTTCAGAATTAATAGTTGAAGTAGAAGTAAAAGAAGACAAGGAAAAAGAAGCAGAAGCTTCAGAACTACAACAACAAAACAATTCATTTGCAAAACAATTACAAGAGCAGGTTGAATTATACAAAGCAAAAGTTGCTGATGTAGAAAAGAAATTAAGATTTAGCGAATATCAAAAGCAAGCAGAACAATTAGTTCAGAGTGGCAAGATAAGACCTAATTCAGAGAAACAATTTATTAATATGCAGGAATTAGCATATCAAAACAACATTACAAAAGAATTCAATGAGTTCTTAAACAATTCAACATTTACAAGAGATTTGTTAGTTGACAATTCACAAGAATTTACACAAGAACAACAATCACAAGCAACAAAACAAAGACAAGAATTAGATTTTTCTGCTTGGGCAGAATTAAATCCACAAAGTTATTTAGTATATAACGAAGTAGAAGATTATGCAAAGAAGCATAATATATCATTTATTCAAGCATACGATGAAAAACAAAAGAAAGGAGAAATATAGATATGAATACAAAAGATTTAGTTGTAAATCCAATGCTTACTAACTTTGCATTAGGTTATAAAAATGCAGCTTATGTTAGTGAAAAGATATTTCCAGTTACAAAAGTTTCTTCCCCTTATGGAAAAGTAAGAAAATGGGGAATTGAAGATTTTAGAAATTATACAACAATAAGAAATGCACGCGGCAATGACAATGTTATTGACAACAACAATTTAACTAACATTGAATATTTATGTCAAGAACACACATTGACAACACGTTTAGACGTTCCTCTTGAAATAAACATTGCTAAATCTGCATCTGACGGTTTGGATTTAGAACGTGCTGCAGTAAATCAAGTAAGAAACAATTTATTATTATCACGTGAATATGACGAATTGACATACGCACAAAATGGTTCTAATTATGGAGCAAATAATAAAGTTACTTACGCTGATGATTATTTAAACGAACCTGATGTAAATCCTATTACTGAAATTTTGAAGTATATGGATCAATTACAAACTTCAATGCTTGGCAAACGTCCAAACAAAATCGTTATGAACTCAAAAATTTATAACGTAATTAGAAATCATCCAAAAGTAAGAGCATACGCAGTCAATAACACACCAGGCGATGCTGTTCCAACAAAATCATTCTTAGAAGATTTACTTGGAGTAAATGAGATTATTTTAGCTGATGCTACATATACAGCAGATGGTACTACATTCTCAAATGTTTGGGTTAATAATATATTATTATTAAACACTGCATTAGAATTTAATAATGGTATTTTAGACCCTACATTTGGTTTAACAATAGTAAGCAAAGAACCTGTTGTAGATGAATACTATGATTTTGGCGGCAAGATTAAGAACATACGTATAACAGAAGAATACGATTTCAAGATAACAATGCCAGATGCTGCATTCTTAATGATAACACCTATTGACCCTCTTGAGTATTAATAGGAGGCTGTCATGGCTTTTCAGAAAAAGAAACCTGTTAAGAAAGCAGAAGAGAATATAGAAAAAGAAGAGATTAAACAAGAAGTGGAGCAAGTTGTAGAAGAAGCAAATAAAATAAAATATCGTGCTTTAACTACATTCAGCTTTAAGAAAAGAATATACAAAGAAAACGAATTATATGAATTAGAAGATGAAGCAACAATTAACAGATTGCTTGATTTAAAATTAATAGAAGGCGTTTTAATAAAAGAAAATAATGAAAATATAGGAGAAAAATAAAATGGCTTTAAATAAAAAGACACAAAAAATAGGTATGGCTGTTGGCGATGTAAAAGCTGGCGGTACAATTCACAAATACAGATTAGTAAAATTATCTGCATATAATACAATAGTAGAAACAACAAGTGCAGCAGTAGCAGTTGGCGTTGTATTAGAAGATTATGCAGAAGGCGATACAGCAACATATTATTCACATTCAATAGTTCCTGTTGAATGCAGTGCTGCAATCGCAATCGGCGCAAAAGTTTCAGCAGATTCTAATGGTAAAGCAGTAACTACATCCAGTACTAATTTTGTTGTTGGTATTTGTGTAGAAGCAACAGCTGCAGCAGGCGACCTTGCTATGGTTCAATTATTAGTATAAGGTGCGTTTTGGATAAATACTTAATAAAATAATACCTATAAAATATAAAATTATATATTATAATTTGATTTAATTAAATAAAGGGGCGGGCGACCGCTCCTACAATATAAAGCTTATGACAAATACACAATATACGACGGTAGCAGATATAAAAGCATATTTTGATGATAACTATTTGAATCAATTTACAATAGATACAGGAGCGACAAGCACTACTGATGATGTTGTAATCGGAGCGGCTGTTGATGCTTCTAATAATCTGATTGATGGGTTTGTATCAAAACGATATTCTGTACCAATAACAGATTCAACAAAGATACCAGATATACTAAAACAGGTTGCTCGATACTTTACATATTACGATTTATATATACGTCGTGATGGGTTTCCAGATGAAAAGATGTTAAAGCAAAGAGAGGAGTATATGGATTTGTTGAAACGAATAGCAAAAGGTGATATATTACTTGATGGACTTGAAATAGTTAATGGCAATGTTATTTTTGGCGGTCGTCGTTTAGTTTTTACAGATGATATACTAAATATGTATTAATATGGTAAGCGAAAAGAAAGTAATTGATGAAGTTAAGAAGTTATTAAAAGCAGAATTTAGTCAAGCAAATAAAGATAAATTTGCTGTTGAAAGTTATCCTGTTTCCTTATCAAATTACACATTGAAGCATGCCAATGGAGTAATAATGGTAAAGGAGTTAGGAATGAGCGTTAATTTAACACAATCTGAAGCTGGACATTATTATTACAATAAATTTGCATGGAATATGTTAAGCGTTGGGTTGGCTGTATTGTTTCGCCGTACATATATCAGACAGGATAGGGTTACTGAAATATGTGAAGTGTGTGATAGAATAAGAGCATGTTTACAAGATCACGCAATTTTTAATAGGAATTTATATGTTACTGATATGAGTGAGAGCATATATGATTCTAATAAAGATTGGTATTATAGAACAATAGATTTAACTTTCCCTTACATAGTTGAGGTAAGATAATGAGTGCAGAATTTGTAGCAAGTGTAATCTTAGCAGTATGTTCATTAGCTGGATTAATCATTAAATTAATAATGGACTTTAGAAGATTACGAAAAGAAATTTTTGAAAAAGACAAAAACATAGAAAATATACAAGACAAGTTTGTAGAAAGCATAGAACGTATAATGCTTCCTATAACACAAAGAATGGATAGAATTGAAGACGATTTCAATAAATTAGAATTAAAGATAAAAGACAATAATTCTAAAATCCAAGACTTAAAACAGAATGAAATTAATATAAACAATAGAATAGATAAAATATTAACAACAAAGAAAGATTAATATGAAATTAGAATTTAATATAAATGAAATTAGGAAAAATAAATTATTAAGTTTAGCAATAAGCATATTATTAATTATAATAACTATTGTAGGTATATATTGGATAGACTCACCATTTTTATATACTATTGCAAATATATTTACATTAATATTAACATATATAATAAGTATTAGTTTAGTAACGTATGCTTCTACAAAATTAAACTTTTTCAAAATTGGTTTTGATATAGAAGAGTATAGAAAAATTGAAAATCTTAAAGAAAAAGACGCATATATAGAAATAGAAAAAATTAAGTTATTAGGAAAAGATATTATATATGCTTTTTTGCTTTTAGGAATTGCTGTTATAATTGGTTATGGATATAGTTTGATACAATTTAGAATGTAGGCAATGAAAAAGGTTTTATTATTATTCTTGATTATTTCATATAGTTTATTTTGCAAAGAAAGTTATACAATAATAGACAATAACAATGTTTCTTTGTTAGCTTTGGAAATTGCAAAAACACAAATTGGAGTAAAAGAAACAGCAGGTAAAAATAGAAGCTCACAAATAGATTTATACAATAAGACAGCAGGTGTGAGTTTAGGTTCACCTTATTGTGCAGCAGGCATTTATTGGAGCTTTAAGACAGCCGCAGATTCATTAAAAGTAAAGAATATAATAAAACAGACAGCGTCAGCCAATGGACAATATGATTATTGCAAAAGCAAAGGTACAAAAGACAGCATTTACAAAGCTAATAAATCAAGTTTAATAGTATGGAAATATTCTAATTCTTACAATGGACACATTGAAATAATAAACAAAGTATTAAACAATGGAAACGTGGAAACAATAGGTTTTAACACTTCTTCAGGCGCCAGTGGTTCTCAAAGGGACGGCGAGGGAGTATATAAAAGACAAAGAAACATAAAATATAAATTAGGAAAGATGTTAGTTAGAGGAGTAATAAATTTTGAAAAAGAAAAGAATAATAACAATAATACTAATTATTATAAATGTACTTTGTATAAGTTGTAAATCTAATCAAGATATAATAAAAGATACTACAATAAATATAAAAGATGTAGAAACTGATTACAAATTTCAAAATGTACCCAGTTTAGTTTATGACAACAACCTTAATTTGATTTATTTTGAGAATGATACAATAATATATGTAGATAATACTAAACTACATATAAAACAAAAATACGATGTAAAAAAGAATTTACTAAATACTGATATACAAATAAAAAGACAAGATACTACTACCATAATAAAAGAAACAAAGGAAATAAAAAAAGAAATAGAAAAAAAAGATTACTTTTTTTTAATTACAGCAGGTTTTTTATTAGGTATTTTAGGAACAATATTTTTAATATATAAAATAAAGAAATAAAAAATATGTATTTGCAAAAGATAGGCAACAATAATCTAAAAACATACGAAGCATTTGGAAAATTAGAATTTGATGATTTAGGAACAGGTTTTATAAATGTAATGAATAGTTACAATGTATTAAATCTTGATACTAATTCGCAATATGCAGGGGACAACGTTTTACAATGGATGGACGCATTAGCAAATACAAAGGTGCCGCAGGGCTCAGCTTCGCATCATCAATATGTTGCAGGTGATTACATAGTACAATGTGTAATAAATGTAAAAGATAATACAAATAATACAATAATACATTATAACATAGACAAAGACCGTCTGCCAACAGGAAGAGATAGGTTAGAAATTGTATTTGATGATATAATACAAAGTGATGTTTCAGGTTTTACTAATAAGAATTTAGATTATGATAGCTACGTAACTATTTATAATCCAAGCAATATGAATATAAGAACATATTTTGGATATAGGAATATATATTCTGCTTCTTTGGATGCTGATTACGCGCGGGATAAAAATCCAGCTTTTTATTTTCAAAGGGAGCATATATCATTATATCAAGGTACGGCTTTTGTTGGTATAAATGAAATGATGGTTTTACATATTAAATATAATGTATATAGTGGTTTGATGGTATTTATAGAAAATTATAAATATTCTGATTTTAGCTATGATAATACTCAGGATACAAAAAACAATGCAAATATATTTAAATTCATTTAGGAAATAATTTTTTTAATCAATAAATAAAAGTAAACAATTATGGCAGAACGTTTAGATATAGTTTCACAAAGTAACTTTCCAACAAATAAAAGCAATACAGTTGAAATAGTTACTACAACAAAGAAAAAAGTAACAACGGCGTCAGCTTCCGATATTGCAACGTTAGTAACGCCAGCAATTAGCAATTTGGATATAGCAACACAAACAAACTTTCCAATCCAATCAAGCGACGCTCAGTCTGATTTTATAATAACAACAGACGGCGGCGTAAACAATGTAACAGCGGAGGCGGCTGCAGGTTTGATTAGTTCATACATACCAACAGGCGGCGGCGACCCACATGAGCCAGAATTTACAGAAGATTACAGCACAAATTATAGTGATTTTTCAAATTTTACAGGGAGCGGAACAGAAGCAGACCCTTATCAAATTTGGAACGAAAAAATGTTTTTGAATGCACGTTTTAAGGTAAATAATGGTGGATTGTCTGATGCAACATATTTTAAACAGATGAGAGATATAGATTGGCATTTTGATGGTATAGGTTTTTGTATGACAGCAGGTACTTTTTATATTTATGATACAAACAACACAGATCTTCTTGATACTGCTTTTTATGGTTCGAGTACTGCGTTTCAATATTTTAATTATGAAGGCGGTTTACATACATTAAATTTACATTTAGATGATTTTACATTTAATACTGATTTTGTAGCAAATTTAATTAATTTTACTGCGCCTCATGGAAAAATAACTACTTCTACTACATCTAATAGTTGTGCTATTCTCTTTTCTTTTATAGCTGCTAATATAATTAAAGATTTAACATTTTCTTTAAAAGGGAAATTTTATTCTTCTTTATCATATATATATTGGAAATTGTTAGAATTTAAGACAAAATTAGAAAATGTTACAATAAAAGACTCTCAAGTTATTGTTACTTCAAATAATTCTAAATTTGAGCAGCTGATATTGAGTAATTATGCAACAGCCGAATTTAATAATATAAAGATTATAGATTGTAATGTAGTTGGTGGTAGTTCTACACCTTTAATTAATATTTCATGTGATACTAATAATTTATTAATTGAAAATTGTGATTTTTCAAATACTAGTAATCCTATATATAATTCTTATTATTCCAAAGATATTAATTATTTTCATATTAATAATTGTATAATTAAAGGTACGCCGAGTAATAGTACAGGATTGATTACTGGTGGTAAAATATATAATTGTTTAATAGAAAATACTAAATTTTATAGTGGTTTGCCAAATTATGCTTTTATTTTAGTAAAAGCAGATTATATATATAATTCATGTTTAAAGAATTTATATATAGAAGGAAAATCTTTTTATGGTTTCAGTGTAAATTATAAATTATATGGATGTTCATTTTTAGGTTCTATATGGTGCAAGCAATTAGACAACAGCGGCGAATTTTATCTTTGTAGATTTATTGGTTCGAGTGCTTTGCCAACGGGAGAACATGCAGTAAATTATTGTAAAAATTCGTGTGCTTTCTTTGTAGATAGTAATTCATATACATACGATTCATCTGTCCACGCTTACTTGGATCCAAATACTACTGGGAATAAAGCGGATGCTTCAGGCTTACAAATAGGAAATATGTAATGATTAAAACTAATTTACAAAAAGAATACAATAAATATCTTCAATCAAGATTAAATAAATGTATAGAAGATTACAATGAAAAGGTAGAAGCTAAGAAGTTATTATTAAAAGCAATAGAAACATTAAACAATAATAAAAAAGTCAATGGAAAAAGATAAGTTTAATTTTGATACAAAGAAAAAAGAAGACGAAAAAGAAAAAGAAATAATTAAAACTTTTAACATAAACATAAAAGATTTTATAAAATTCTTAAAAGAGAACAATATAAAATTTATTTATAAAAACGAAATGAAGGTGGAAGATTTACAAAGAATATTCAATGATTATCTAAAAGATTAAAAATTTCGTTTATATTTTGTTTCTAAGACGTTTTTATTATTGACTTGATAAATTATACTAAAAAGAAATAAAAATTTAATACTCACAAAATAAACATTAAAAAAAAATATATTTTTTTAACATTATATTAAAAATAAATAGGAGAAATTAAAAAATGGCTAAGACAGTTAGTGCAACATTAGGAAATGAAAGCGATACCACGTTATTGTGCGCCTATCCAGCGGTGGCAATGTGGAAAGTATCCAGCGGTTCTTTAGTTCCTTTATATAGTTTTTATGATACAGGCGATACGACAACAACATGGGCGGCTGATCCATCCAGTACATCTGGTTCAGAAGCTACAAACTATGAAATAACAGCAGGAGACGGCACGGTGGTTCAGTTCCCAAAAAATACAAGACGCATCGATGGTACAGACGGCACTTTAGTTACTACAAGTTCAACAAGCGATGGTAACTTCTCAAACGTAGGTACAATGCAATTTACAGCACAATTTGCGCCAAAAGCATACGGCGGATCAAGTTTCGCAAAACAGACATGGTCAAGTTTCATAAATCAATTAACACAAGGCACTACGCCAGTTAGAGATATGGAATTATTGGTTGCAATGCCGACAGGTCAAACATACACTGATATAAACACAAATAATACTGGTACTGGTCAAGTTGATGGTTGGATTTTTATGTTTGGAAAAATTAATTCTGATATTACAGTTGCTGCAGGCAGTGCAAATCCAACAAATTTACAAATAACACTTGCTTCATACCGTCCGCATGGTATAGATGCAGAAGATATAGGCGGGATGACTGCTATTGCTTTGTTAGTTCCAGATGGTACACAAACAGGCATCACCGTAACAACACCTTCTTTATCAAGTGATGATGCGGCAGTTCTTTTGGCAGGTAAAATTTTACTAAAAGCTAATTAATATATTGAATATCTTATAAAGTTGGTTTATTTAATTATTTAATATTATTATTTGAGGGAATTATGAATAATTTGTAATTCCCTTTTTTTATAAAACTATTTATTTTTAATTATGGATTTTATATTTCAAACATACAAAAGACAGGAGACTAATTTTGGCAATAAGTATATTTGTTTTATTGTATCCAAAGATTTAAAACATTTATATGCGGGTGGCAATAACTACATACAAACAAATATATTTCAATTATCATCTATAAAAAAAGATTTGGAAAACAGCAAAGGTGGTTTTGTTAGTGATTCTGTTTCTTTTTCGTGCATAGATTACGAAGATATGTACACATTAAGCAGCGGCAATTTAATTGCAAACAACGATGCTAAATGTATTCATTTTATACTACAAAATATAGAAAAGTGTTTTTGCAGTATATTCATGAGCAATGAAAATTTTATAATTAATAATGGTATAAACTACAATGAGCTTATAGAAGATAATTTATTATATTTAGGCAAGTTAGACGCAAAAACAACAAGTACGGATTTGAAATGGTTGTATAATGAATATTCAAGCGACCGCCGACCATCCAAAGAATATAAATTTAATAGTAAAAGTTTAGATGCCTCACTATTGGAGGATTGTTTATTCAATGGCAGTATTCAAGATATACGCGGGTATGATATAAAAAACGTATATGAAAGATTTGTAGAAAGTGAAGACTCGGCAGGTAATGCGTATTCTATGTTTACTAATTATTGCAAATATAGATTGTTTCATTTGCAAAAAGGAAACGACCGAGTATTATATCCATCTTTTACGTATGGAATGATTAATTTATATGAATGTTTAAGAATATATTTAGAAACTTGTCAAGATTTAATAAATGAAAAGTATAATTTAACTGATGATGATTGTATAAGCATAGTTTTAGATAATACTACATATAATGACACAAAATTAAAAGGTATAACGTGCAATTATAACGTAAAACATAAAGCAGGCACAAAAAACTATTTAAGGTGCGTGGACGCAATAGAAGCTACAAACAAACAATATGAATTATATATTACAGATGATGCAACAATAGATATATTAAATGCGGGTCATACTATATCAAGTAGAAATTCTGCTGCAGCTTTGTATATCCATAGAGGTATGATTTCAGGCGAGTTGATGAATGAAATTTGGCTTGGCTACACTTCTACAGATGGAACATATAGAAAAACATTAAAAGAAATAAAATTATTATTAGAAACTAATTCAGAAACTTTAACTGATGATGATAAAAAAGCAATAGAAGATTATCAAAAGAAATTAAATTATTCTAATTATTCAGACAGCTTATCATTTGAAAAGTTATATAAAAATATGTTAGAATTATTGAATGCAGTTACACAAAGTTTAGGATTAAAACTAATAATAAAATTTACTGATCCTAATACAATTACAGTTTATCTAAAAAATAGAAGCCAGTTGTCAAGCAAGGCAATAAGTTTCAAGAGTTCTACAAGTTCAAATACAAATTATTCTTATAATTTAGGAAGTACTGATTATAAACATTACACACAAACGACCGTTAATACTTTTGGTGGTTTTAACAATTTGCGCATTCAGCCAGACGCAGGCTACATTCCACAGGAAAAACTATATACGAATGAAACTGAGTATTTATTTTTTACAAACAAAGTTTTTGCAGACAGCAAAGTGATGTATGAAAAGTCGGACAGACTTCAAACAGACGAATTGATTAGGCAAATAGACAAAGACAAACGAAAAATAGAAGCAATTTATAATTGTTTCAGCGTTACGCATCCGCCTATGCTTACATACGATGAGAACTATTTTTCATTTAGGCGAAGCGTATTAAATGATAAGTCAGTATTTATTAATGTAACAGATAGTATTTCAAATAGTTTAACTGAGTATGCAGAAGATTATTATTATAATTTTCATTGGGGATTTTATCAATCAATAGATTTTGAAGGTTATATATTAGAGGGTTTGACTTGTGAATATTTGCTTACTAATCTATTTATAAGAGCGAAAGCGTCTTATTTTACTGATACTTACACTGATAATTACGGCGAGCTTATAGATGTAGAAAGCACCGACAAGGCAGGTTTGTATTTTACGCGCCCTTTGGTTGGAATAAATGCAAATATCAATAATAATACTAAATGTTATACTACATTACATGATTATTTAAATGATATATACGCATTAGATGCTTCAACATATACAACCGAAATTGATTTAGATATTCCTTACTGGTCAGCTTTTAGACAGGTTCTAAGCAACACAAATATAGATGTTTTAGATATATCAATGTGTGATTTAATAACATTAAAAAATTATACAATAGATGCTAATAATGTATTAGTATCAACAGATGCTACATATTGTATAACTTCTATTGAAATTGATTTAACAAGACCATACGTAAAAATGAAATTACAGAACAATAGTAAATTAGGTATGTATGATGTTAGTTTAGAATATGAGCCTGTTATAATTGAAGATAATAACAATTTTGATGTATCAAATAAGAATATACAAGTATATGAGGCGGGTTCGCCAATCACGAAAGGTTATGCCGTGAGGTCATACATAGATAATAGGGACGTTTCAGTTGTAGAAATTGCAGAGTCTATATTTGATGATTACAAAGTAAACAACATAATAGGAATTGCTTTAAACGATGCTTTAACTGGTGAGTTAGTAAACATTGCAACAGGCGGTGTGGTTAATGTTGATTTTGGAAATTCGCCATGCGAAATTGGAAAAGAATTATTTGTTAGATATGGTGCAGGCGGTGTTCTTCCTGCCGACCATACAGGCAATATTGGTTATGCAAATAGTAAATTAAATATATCATATCAAGATATTATTACAGCAAAAGACAATAACAATTTGATACAAGACGAAAATTTATATGCTAAAATTGGTTTTGTAAAAAACAAAAATTCAATAGAAATTAATATATTAGAATACAAATACGAAGGAGAATAAATATGAATATCTATTTATCTACAAATGCAAACAATAGTTCGCCAGAATTATTTAAATGTTTAAGAAAATATACAAATGAAATAGAGTCTGCTTCAGATACGAGCACCTGCTTAGATGGTACAATAGTAAAACATATAAAGTATTATCATAGAAAACACAATATAACTATTGGTGCAGATGTATTAAGCAATAATAGTAAACTTAATTACTTAAATAGTTTTTTGGTTTCGCCGATAAAAAAATTATCTTTTGATGGTACAAATTATGTAAATGTGATTATGAATTCTGAAACATTAAATTTATCATACGTTGATAATTTAGATTTTTTAAGAGAAGCTACAATTACATTTATAGAAACAAATGCGGGAGGAAATTAGAATGAGTTTAGTATTAGATAAAATAAAAGGCAGTATGCTTTTATTGCCTATAACGTCAGTTCGTTTTTATTCTGATCCAGTAATTTCAAATAACACAATAACAGGCTACACAAATGATTTAACTATTTTGTATCCAGAACAGGAGAGCAGTTATTTATTTACGAAATTAGGCAATAAAAACAGCAAAGGAACATACGTAAATTATGGTTGGAATTTTGAATTGATTGTTTACGTTCCTAATAACAATTTTTATAAAGATACAACAGAAGCTCAATTAAATGGTTTAGGTTATGATATGTTATTAGAATTAAAAAAACTAATGAATTATGGTAGTTGTTTATTAGATTTAAGACTTGGCAATGTTCCTGATGGTTCTCAATCATTAGTTGATGAGACTTTGCCTATGGGCGACCAAGAAGCGCCAACAAATATAAACTTTTCATTGCTTAGAAAAATTATAATTAAAAATGGTTCTATTGGTTATGATGTAGAACATACTGAAATACGTCCGCGCACAAAAATAACATATAATGCTTTTATTACAGATTTAACTAATAGTAATGAAATAGAATACACAGGCACGAAATATGTAGACAATGAAGAGCCAGAAGAAACTACATAAAAATACGTTTTATTTTTGATTTAAGAGCATTTTGTTATTTATCTAATAAAATATATCAAAAAAGAATAAAAATTGAATGTATGCAAAATAAACAATAAATTTTTACGTTTTAGAATAATTGCAACAATAATAACAAAAATTTTTAATAAAATTAAAAAATAATTTTATTTTTAATTAAAAAATTGTTATTTTTGTATATAACTAATTAACAATTTTTATTAACTATACTAAAAAATCCTGCCGCGTTTGGAGGGGTAGGCTGAATAAACATTTAATTTTAATAATCTGTTTTTTTTGATTTATATTTCATCAACATTGAATGCTTAGAATAAAATAGCTTAAATTCTTTTTAGGTTATGAAAGTATTTTGAAGTAATATGAAAGATATTAGAAAAGACTAAGAGATGTTTATAAGGAAGATTTTTAATAACAATAGTAAATTAGTTGTGTGTGTGAAAATAGTCAGGCGCAGTGAGTATCTGCGCCTATTATTCCACAAAATATCGCGGGGTGGTGTAATTGGTAAACACGCGAGGCTGTGTACCTTGTTAGCTGGGAGTTCGAGTCTCCCCCCTGCTACGAATTTAATTAATGATTGTTTAATAAATATAAAATCCTGCCGTGTGCGGAGGGGCAGGTGTATTGAGTTATAATAACATTAATTATTTTTTTTAGACATAAATAATCAAATAATTCTTCAATTTAATATCATACTAATTTTAGTATGATATTTTTTTTATTCTGCAATAAGAATTATTTTGTAATTAATTAAAAAAGTATTATTTTTGTATTGTCTTTAGACATTAGGTTTGATAGGTTTAATGTAACGACAACACAACATGATAAGGAGAATGCTTAGGAGGGTCGGCGTTCTCCTTTATTTATTTATAACATAGCGGGGTGATGTAATTGGTAAACATAGCAGGGTGGTTGCTTGCTTATTGTAGGTTCGAATCCTTCCTCCGCAACAAAAAATTTACTTTGTATTTTAATAAAAAAGAATTAATTTTGTAGTATAATTAAATTATGTTTAACTAATTAAAATCGCGCCGTGTTTGGAGGGGCGCGTGGTTTGGTTTGACATACTATCTACCTATAAAAATTTATTATAAAATTAACTTTTTGTTTTAATTAAATATCATACTATTCCAGTATGATATTTTTTTATTATAGAATAAGAATTATTTTGTAATTAATTAAAAATGTATTATTTTTGTATTACAATTAATTTAATATGTTTAACTAACTAAATTCGTACCGTGTTTGGAGGGGTACGTGTGTTGGTGTTTGGATAAACATAACTACCTGTTAATATTATTTAGTTTTATTAAATTAGAATTTTCTTGAATTTCCTTAAGATGGATAAATAATTTATCCATCTTTTTATATTAGAATTCCCAAAACAAAAGGTGCAGGTGGTTGCTCTTCTGCATCTATAAAATATAATTTTTCATATTTATAATAAAATTAAATTATTAAAAATAGTATTAGACTTATTTTTATTCTTTAGCAATAGATTAAAATTCTATTGCTTTTTTTATTTTGTTATTGATTAAAAATATATTATTTTTGTATATAAATTTTTTCGTAATTAACAATTTTTTTAACTATTAATTTCCTTGTAATAGGGACTTCTTACAGAAGAGTTATACGTAGAAAAAGAATATAACTAATGGTAGAATTAAAGTGTTAAAGAAAAATTTTGTAATGTAGTAAAAAAAAGAAAAAAGGGATGTTAGAGAGGTTTTATGCCTCTCTTTTTTTTCTAAAAATTTACAAAAAAATTTTATTTTTAATTAAAAAATTATTATTTTTGTAATATATTTGATTTTCAAATTGACTGATTCATAAGAGGTGGTTGTTACAGCTCGCCGCCTCTTATACTGGCAATAATTATTATTTATTGTATAGATTATAACTTAAAAATTGCGTTCCTTTTTTATTTAAGTTATCATTGTTTACAGCTCACTTTATGAAATTTTTTGGCTGGTTCATGTGTGAGTTAATGAAAAAGAAAAAGAGACAAGTTTTTTTTGTGTTTCCTCTTATTTAGCTTGTCTCTTATCTTTTAACTAAGACAGCAATATTTTTTTAATTCTTATATAATCTTTAAATAATTTTTTCATATACTTTTAACATTATTTGTTTATAAAAATTTATTTTTTGATATACTTTTGATTTTTTCATGGATAACAGAACCTATTTAGGTTCTGTTTTTTTATGCAATAAGAATAAAAATTATTTTGTTTTTAATTAAAATTTTTGTATTTTTGTATTACAATTAATTAACATTTTTTTTTACAAATAATTTTTTATATTTCTATTAAATCTATACATAAATATATTTTAATATGTTATTTGATATCCTGCTTTATCTATTACTCAGTGCCAATTAAATAAGTTTATCATAATAGAAAAGCAAAAAATGTTATTAAATGTAGTTAATATATATAAAATCATCCAGAATAATAATGAGCAACAGAATTATTAAAAAAATTTAATAATTCTGTTTTTTTATTTGCTCCAGAATTTATATTTTTGTACAATAATTAACTATTTATTCAAAATTTCAATAAAATGGTTTAATTTTTGATTCAGTATTATTTATATATCTTCAAGCAGGATGCCTCTCCTGCTTTTTTTATATAAAAAGTTTTGTTATTTGAAATAAAATTATTATTTTTGTATATAATTATTTTTGTTTAACTAATTAAATAATAATTGCTTATCAATTTTATTTATTTAACTCTCAAATTATATAAAGACTTAAACATAAATAATTGCAAGTGTTCGGCTAATTGGAAATTTAGGGAAGCAAAAACTTCCCTTTTTTTTTGATATTTATTAAAAATTTATTATTTTTGTTTACAAGATATAGATTCATTGAAGTAAAAAGGAAAATTTGAAGCAATAATTTTATATTATTGCTTTTTTTATTTGTAAATAATCCAGGAAATATATATTTTTGTACTGCCTTTATAAAAATATAAATTTTAATAGCTCTGATAAGATGGGACGGTATGCCTAACCGTCCCAATTTTTTAAAATTTTCGGCTTCCCAAGACCGAGACTGGTTCGCGGCACTCGTGGAAACCATCAGTCGTATGCATCCGATACGAGACTACTTAAAAGCGCCGGGTCTATACCTTCTGCATTACACGTCTATACTCGATACTACTAAAAAACATCGAATTTTTTGGGTCTCCAAGACCGAGACCGGTTCGCGGCGAGCGCGGTTTCATCCCCCTTCTCATCCGAGACTCGGTGTTACCCGAGACTTCTTAAAAGCGCGGTTCTTGACTTCCTGCAATACTAAGATTTACTGGATACTACTAAAAAGCATCGAAAAAATGCCAAAAAATCCGAAAAAATGGGTCAAAAATTGTGGTTGTCCCCCCCCCGCACCCCCCCCAAGTTTTTTCAAAAAAAGTCCCGCTGTTGCCCGAGACTTCTTAAAAGCAGTATTTCTATACTCTCTGCGAAACTATACTTAAAAATAAGACTTTGCTATACTTAAAGAATATACCAAAAAAAAAGCACGCTCAATGCGTGCTTTGACCAAAGAAAAAATACTACAAATATTTGTAAACTAATCTGCGTTTAATTAATTTAGAATCATACAGGTTGATTTTTCTTGCTCTGTTATAATTTAGCAGGCTGTCAATATAAGCGTTGCTGCACATTTCGGCGTTATTGCAGAAATTGCAGTTATTACAGCAGTAACAATTAGTGCAGGCTTCGCATTTATAGGACATTTCGCAATTAAGGCAATGTTCGCATTTGATGCAGTTATAAATATTTACGCAGTCGTAATTGCCGTAAGATTTAGAGGCGTTGTTGCATTTTATGCAATCTATGCAATTAATACAGGACATACAGGACGCACAGCATTCACAATAGGAGCATTTGACGCAGTCTGTGCAGTTTTTACAATTATAACAATTAAAGCAATGAAAATTATTTTGATTTAGGTTTTCGTATTCTTCAAGGGTTAAATTTGCCCAATTTAGGAAATCTTGCGTTACGCCGTTTATTATATATTTCCAGTTCCATTTTTTATATTCTTTAAATTCGTTATAATCTTTAAATAATAGAGTTTTGATTTTATATTTTAACATAATTTTTAATTCCTATAAAATTTTAATAAAAGATACAGGAGAGGCTAATCCTCTCCTGTTAATATATAATGGTATAAATCGACCATTTTATTTTTTAATTTAATATTAGAAATTTCGTTTCCATATTTTACATTTGTGCAATTTTTGCTTTTGCGGAGCGTTTCGCATTTTTCGCATTTTGTGCAGTCGTCGCAGTCTTCACAATCGGTGCAAAAACTCGCTCTTTTACAATAGAAGCATCTAATATCAAAGAAGCAGTAATGACAACCTATGCAGTCATCGCAATCTTGGCAATTAAAGCAATTATGGCAAGATTGGCAATTTATGCAATCTTCGCAACCCATGCAGTTCCAGCAATAGTAGTTTGTTTCGTTGAACTTTTGGTAAAGTTCGAAAGAGAGGAGATAATTTTTTAAGAAAAGCTCGGAGCATCCGTTTATTTTTTCGTTCGGATGATATTCAAGGTAATTTTGAAAATCCTCATAGCTTTCAAAAATTTTAGTTAAAAATTTTTGTTCAGAATTGTTTTGTTTTTTCAGCATAATTTTAATTCCTATAAAATTTGATTTTCGAAAAAGAGTTGTATTTTTGTAATACAAAAATACAAAAATTTTTCGAAAACTCCAAAAAATTTTTAATTTTTTGGATGGAAATATTCGAAAATTTTTTTGAAAAATTTTTTTATTTTTTTCAAAAAAAATTTGGTTTTTTCGAAAAAAAGTGTTATATTTGTATTATAAAAAATGAAAAAAAAAAGGAACGCACAATGAAACGCAAGAACAGATATTCAAAAGTTACAAACGCAATGATTCTCGAAGAGCTAAGGAAAATCCGCCAATGCCGCAACGCGGAGGAATACATCGCATTAAAAAAAGCGGAGCGAAGAGCAAGGCGGATTAAAATTGCGAAAAAGATATTTTTCGGAATTTTAAAAGCTCCGTTTGTCCTCGCCGAGCTCTATTTAGTTTTATTTGATTTTTCAGATTTGCGCAGCAGAGGCGGACGCCCAGAGAGGCGGTACTAAACAGGAGCAGGAAGCAAGGGAGCAGGGACGGCGGGAGCCGCCAAGAGGAGCGGACGCCCAAAGGGGCGCCACCCAGCCACCCTTCTTACAAACCTAAAAAAAAGAGCAGGAAGAAAAAGGAGACAAGGCGTTCCGCCCAAAGAGACTAAAAAAAATAAAAAAAAATCTTGCATAATTCAAAAAAAAGTATTATTTTTGTAATACAAAAATTAACAATAAATAAAAACAAAAACAAAAATAGGAATTAAAACAATGCAAAGTACAGAAAAGAGATTTATTTGTTTAAGACGTGGGATTTTTACACGCAAGCCTTATATAGTAACAGAAAAAGCCACTCTAAGATTAAACAACACATTAAAAGGAGATTTCCCTATGGTTTTTAATTTAGCATTATTAAAGACAAAAGATGCTTTTTATTTTGAGCAATATATAAAAAGCAAATTAAAGGGAATAAACGAATACGATTACCCAGTAAATTACATAATACGATTATTTATGGAATGTTGGGATATGTCAAGTGATGGCGAATTAAAGATAGGAGATAAAAAAGCAGTTAACAAACCAAGATATACAGTAGAGGAGGGTTTAGTATGTTTATAATAAAATTATTATCTATATTTTGGTTTACGGTATTAGGACCCGTAATAGTAGGCGGGATAATAGGAGCGTATATAAAACGCAACGAAGAAGAGCCTATACAAAAATAATTTGTATAATAGAAAATTTATTATTATTTTTGTAATACAATAAGTACTTCAATTTTATATTAAAAATATATTCTTCCTCAAAGAGAATAAAAAGCAGGTTCAGTCTTCCCCATTTGTATCTTAATAAAATAATTGAGCCTGCTTATTTTTATTATTAATAAAAATGATAACAGACATTTACTCATTTACACAATCTATTGTTGAAGTAGTAAAGGCGTATTACAAGAATAATCCGACATTAGACAATTACAATGCGTCATCGCCATTATTTCCAAAATATATAGCAGAGTACATATTACGCACCAGATATGGGATATTGCGTAATACAGGGTTTAAGGTTTTAGATTTGATATTAACAAACAATGAGAGCAATCATATTTATAAAAAGATTGAAGCTGGGAATTTTGGATTAAAGCGTGATGTTATATTAATAAACAAAGAAATAGACAAGATAAAAGAGAATAATATATTAACATCAGAGCAGAATATATTATTTGGCTTTATATATCATACATTATTAGATTATTACAAAGACCGTGAATTTTTGGAGCGTTACAATTTAAGGACGTTAACCAAACAGAAGACATTTTTAGCACAGTATTTAGTTTATTTTTCAGTAAGCACATATTGTGGTACCTTTGACAGGTTAAAGCGGACTGAGAACGTATTTGATTCAGATTTTACGACCACCCGCATTAGTTTTTTATATACTAAGATGGTGAGCAGATTCAAAAAGCAGGATAAAACGGCGATTGACATATACAATGAGTTATTAAATTTTTTCAATGCTTCAAAATTCAAAGAATATTTTAATCATATTAAACAGATAGAATATGGACACAGCAACAGAGAAGAAAATTAATTTAATGGACAGCCTATTACAAAAGATTTTTGAGGTTATTCCAGAATATAATTTTGAAGATTGGTCTGTATTTCAGTATAACATAGAGCCGTTATATATGGACACTATTTTATACGTATTAGACACTTTAGAAATTCCACGTTTTATACTTGCAGAACGTTTTAATTATGACATTGACGAATTGACAAATATTTTACACAAGACTTATTGTTCTATAAATTTAGACAAAGAATACATAGAATTTTACAAAAAAGTTAAAACTAAATTAAAAGAGTATAATATTTTTATCATATAGAATGTATAAAAAATTTGAAAATGTAGTTACTCCATACTATACATTTAATTTTAAATATATAAATGAGATTATTAATATATTCTTAAAATTTTACAATGTATCATATTTTGAGCTTACAAATTTGGAAAAGAGTTATAATAAGATTTTCAGATTATTTATTTATTATATTTTCAAAAATTGCAAATTAAGTATGGATGAAATTTCTTTTATTTTTAATGTTCCAATAGATGCAGTAATTGCTATAAGTGGAGAATTTAATAAAGAATTTAACAAAAAAGAAAAGACGGATTTTTTTCAAAGTTTATACTCTGACTATTTAACGCTTCAAGAATTGATTAATGATTTATAAACAAAACGGATTTTATCAATGTTAAATTTTAATATTTCGACTTTTAAATTTATTGAGCTGGTAAAAAGTAGTTATTCTATTTGTACAGATTTAAGGTCAAGAGGAAGAAAAAATGACAACGCTTTAATGTATATTTATCAAAAAGATTTAGAAGTTTCTTTTTGTTCTTCTTTTCACAATATATCTACAAAGAAAAATTTTTTTACTGATAAACCGAATGAAGGGTTTGCATTAGTAAAATTGTCTTCTTTATATTATGTATTAAATCAATTCAATCATTATCAAGATAGAGTACTTGACACTCTCAATCCTATATTTAACGTTTTCTATGATGAAATTACTTCTCAATTAGTTATTTCTTTTGAAAATACTTCTTTCAAAATTAATACGTTTAATAATGACGAAGTAAAATGCAGTGAGTTTTTTTCTTTATTCAAAAACTTCAAGAATAACTTTGAAAATTTAACGTCTTTCTATTTGCCAAAATATTCTCATTTCTTTATTGACACTATTAAAGGTACAGAACAGAGCTCTTTTTATGACGGCTTCCCGTCTTGTACTTTCAAAATAGATTTTAATAATGGGATTTTTAATTTTATAGACAATAGACTTGACGGTCTTTTATTTTATTCTTCTACAGAAATGAATTTTGTAAATAAATTTGATTATGGAGTTTATTATTATAATATTCCTTATAAATTTTTTACTTGGTTCTCCAATTTCAGATATAAAGAAAAAAATATAATGTTTTATATTTCTGGAAATGATATTTATATCGTCCGTGATTTAGTCAATTCTATTTCTGATTATTACGCGACTTTCTCACTTAAAAGATTAAACGAAAATAAACTTAAAGCATCTCAACAATCACTCTTTGAGAATGCGTCTGAAACTTTAAGAAAATACAGAAAACTTAAACTCCACGATAATCAAGATTTTAACAATGTGCTTAACTTTAAAGATATTATTAAAATTTCTAATGTAAAAGTTTCTTCCTTTGAAAATATTTATAATGATGTAGATAATTATAATGTAAACTTTGGTACTATTCAAGTTAATTTTAATAATCTTTATAATTCTTTGGCTCTCTTTAATATCGGAGCTGTTGCAGAAAATAAATATTCTTCCTGCTCTTTTAGAGCTTCTGGAAATAATTTAACTTTTTCTGTTACTTCTCCTCATTCTAAAATTAATGTTATACAGACTATCCCTATTGTTAATCCTGATAATGCTAAATTTAGCGTATCCTCCCAATTAAACCCTATTAAATTATTCTTAAACTCTTTTAGAGCTAAATTCTTTGAAGAATATTCTAATACTAAAGATTATGATTTATATCTTTCTTTATTTGGCAACGATAAAAACAATAATGCACGTATTACTTTTAGAAAAAAATCTTTTGTTGATAATCATTCAATTAATAATTTCAAATATCAATTAAATGTTTCTCTTTCTAAAGATTATAAATTTTATAAAAAATCATTGGGTATATAATATGAAAAATATTTTTCTCTTTTTGCTTCTTTCTCTATTCTTTAGCAATTCTTTAATTGCTCAATCTGATACTATACACAAAAATGATAAAGAAGCATATCATTTATTTTTTGTTCACAAAAAAACTTTGGACACTCTCGTTTCTAAATCTAAACATTTACAATTAACAGAAGAAAATTTTTTACTCCTCTGTGATTTGTTCAAAATACAACATCCTCGCTTTGTTTTAAAACAAGCTATTCTTGAAAGCGGAAATTTTAAGTCTAATGTCTTTAACAATACAAATAATTTATTTGGTATGAAAAGACCTGGAGCAAGAAGAACGTATGCTCTCAAAAAAAAATATAAATTAAATTACGCTTGCTATGAAAGCTGGATACATTCACTCGCTGATTATAAACTCTGGCAAGGCAACAAAACTATTACTGGAAATTATGCAGATTATCTCGAAAAACGAAGTTTTGCAGAAGCCAAAGATTACAAAGAGAAATTAAAATAAAAAAAGCACCTTTTATGGTGCTTTTCTTTTAACTTGTAGGGATTATTTTATCGGAAATAAATTAATGAAAGCTCTTACGCATTTACAAAAATAAAGACTTCCTGTAACTTTTCAAAATTTTAACTACAAAAGTTCGAAAGTATACATAAATCCCCTCATTCCATGCACTTTTTTTACGATGCGAGCCAATACGCCGCAAAGCGAACCCCTTTAACCTTCTTGTTTTGTTAGAGTTACGTTTTCGCTTTTTTTGACCGCTTTTTTCATTGAGGCGGGAGCGGGCGGGAGCGGACTGCTTTGGACAAGGAGCAGGACGCCCGCACGACTGCCGCCGATATGAGGGCGGGAACAAATTTAGTGCAGTTCACGAGAGCGGATGGGAAAGAAGCAAGTTGAAGGTAGTATCTGCACGCCGCCAGGAAGCAGGGTCATTGGGAAACCCAGCGACTAGCGGCGATGCAGAGCTTGATGACAAAGGGTGGGGAACCAAAAACACAATACAAATAAAATAAAAAGATGTTTGTTTTTTTCGAAAAAAAGTATTATTTTTGTAATATAAAAATAAGCGACTGGGAGCGCGGCGCGGCGGCAGGCTTTTCCTCCAAGCCGAACGACACGACGACGCTCCCAGAAGCCAAAAAGCACGAGATTTTGTCCAATCCTTCCCTTCGATACTTTACACTCTCACAGGGTTGGAATACTTCGATACTAAGTCTCGGGCAACAGCGGGAAGCGGGGTGGGACAAGGTAAACTAAAGCGAGGCGGTCCCTGCACCGCCGAGCGGACTCCCTGTTCGTTTGGAAGTAAAATGTTTGGGAAATAGAGTAGGCGGGCTGCCGCACGCCTGCAAGAGTACGCATTCAGGGCAACGTGTTTATAAACGCATCGGTCTGATGCGTTGCGTGTAGGCGGGCGAAGGGCACGCCTGCGAACAAAGGGGCGTCCTCTTGGGGGTGGGACTGAGAAACTTCAAGGCTTCGCCCCAGACGATGGCAATCGTCAAAGGACTTGCTTCAATCCGATACTTTTACAAAGCACTTGGATTTTGCACGATTCACACACTTAAGCGCAAGCAGGCGAGAAATTGAGTTAATTCGATAGTTGATAGATAATTTGCCGTCCGCCGGGAGCAGGGTCATTGGGAAACCCAGCGACCAGCGGCGGCGGCTAAGCGAACGAGCGAAACGAATGTGGAGCGAGTGAGCGACAGCAATCATTTTTATTTTTTTACAGGATTTAATTATGAATAAGAAACAAAGTCATCTTAAAAAAAAGAAAAAGAAAAAAGAATTTGACAATAACAAAAGAGTTTTTATTGATGGAGCTTGGAAATTGTTAAATGATGAAATTAGGAATTACTTTGACAATGTAAACAAAAAGTGGAGGGATTAAATGGAAAGTCAAGATAATTTATTTGGAATTGAAGCGAATGAAGCACCTGTTCAAGTTAATACAGAGTTAGATTTAGAGCAGTCAATTACTAATCTTGCTAAAGAGTTTCAAGGAGTAGTTGATGATAATGATTTTAAGAATTGTTTTATAATAGTTTTATTTTATCGTTTTATTTCAGAGAATTACGATGATATAATAGAAAAAGAATGTTTATTTAATTATGTAAAAGAACAATTAAAACAAGATATCAATTTGAATGATTACTTAAAGTCTGTATTTAGTAAAGTAGAAAAAGCAAAATACAGCACAGAATGGTCTTCACAATTTGAAGGATTGTTTGATGATTTCAAAGGATTAGACAACAGACATATAAAATTATTGTTTGATTGTATAGCAAGGTTGGATATAAGCAACAAAGATCATACTGATTATTTTGGTTTTATCTTTGAATACTTTTTAATGTTTTATTCCAGTAACAGCAGGAAGTACAGCGGAGCTTTTTTTACTCCTGTTTGTGTTAGTAAATTATTGGCAAGGTTAGTACGCAGGGATTATTACGGTACAGAATTAGAAGACCCATATTTTAGAATATACGACCCTACGTGTGGAAGTGGTACATTGTTATTATCAACATATAAAGAATTAAAAAGAGATGGATTTAATCTAAAAGTAAAAGGACAAGAGATTAATAAAACTTCATCACGATTAGCAAGAATGAATATGATAATAAACAACATACAGATATATAATATAGGATGTGGTGATACTTTATTAAATCCATTGTATAAGAATGAGAGGTTTGATGCTATTGTAAGTAATCCGCCATATAGTATAAAGTGGGCTGGTTCAGATAATCCTGATTTAATAAAAGATGAACGTTATTCACCTGCTGGCGTATTAGCTCCAAAAGGCAAAGCAGATTATGCTTTTATTATGCATTCATTATATCATTTGAAAGAAAGCGGGAGTTATTATGGTGTTGTATTTCCTGGTGTATTGTATAGAGATGGAGCAGAAGCAAAGATAAGAAAGTATTTGATTGATAATAATTTTGTAAAAGCAATAATACAATTACCATCAAATTTATTTTATGGCACACAGATTTCAGTTTGTATAATGATATTATCAAAGAAGAAAGAAAGAGAAGGAGTAGTATTTATAGATGCAAGCAATGAATGTATAAAAGATGGCAAATTTAATACATTGACAGATGAGAATATAAATAATATATGTTCTTGGGTTAATGTTATAGAAAGTTATAGAAGCCAATTTGTAACGAATGAAGAAATAGCAAAGAATAGATATGCATTGACTGTAACTCAATATGTAGAACAGGAAGACAAGAAAGAAAAGATTGATATTGTTGCATTGAATAGAGAAATTAGAGAATTGCACGCAAGGAACGAAGCTAATTTTCAGAAGATGGAAGCGTGGGTAAGAGAAATGAATGAATTGTTAGGAATAGTAGATGAATAATAGATTAAAAGAGTTTATAGAATTAAAGAAACAAGGTTTTAATTATGGGTTATTGTGTGAATGCTGTAATATCTTAGACAACAAAAGAGAAAGAATAAGAAAAGCAGACCGTGAAGCTGGGATATATCCATATTATGGACCGAATGGAGTACAGGCTTACGTAAACAAATATACATTTGATGGAGAGTTTGTATTAGTTGCAGAGAAAGGCGTTGTAACAACAGAAGAAGGGCGTCCCATAGTAAACTGGGCAACAGGCAAGATTGGTTGTGGTGATAGTGTGCATATCATAAGCGAAAGGCAAGGCACATTATTAAGATTTTTATATTATTATTTGCAATGTGTAGATATAAGAATGATAGTAACTACAGGAATGATACCATCATTAACAATTACAGCTTTTAGAAATATAAGAGTTCCAATTATTCCCATAGAATATCAACAAGAAATAGTAAACGTTTTAGATATGGTTTATTATAGTTATAAAGATTTAGAAAAGGAATACAAATTGATAGACAAGTTATTAAAGCAGAATCTTACTTCAAAATTATTAAATTTTAAGGATTTGAAATAATGTGGGATTTAAGCACAGCAGATTGCAAAGAGTGTAGTTTAGACAATATGAAAATGAGACATAAACTATGTAATAATTGTATATTAAAATATTATATAGAATATAGTGATTATTTAAGTTCAGATAGTTTTAATTATTATAAACATAAGAAAGGAAGATGTTATTTAATTAAAGCGGAGCGTGAACGAATAGAAAAAGAGTTAAAGAAATTAAAAAGGAAGAATAAAAATTAAAGTTTTTTATAAAAAATGTTTGTTTATTTCAAAAGAAATTATTATTTTTGTAATACAGAATTATGCAAAACATAGAAGAATTAATAAGAATAATAAAAGATGTTAGGAAGCTGGATGATCATTTAGGCAATCGGCTTTCGATGTATATATTAAATGAATTATATAATGAGATAAGTGAGTATAGTTCAAAGAAACGTGAAGTAATGGATAATATAATCTATTTTAGAAATCATAATAAATAAATTAAGGGTTTAACAATGATAACAATTAATGAAAGCAAAAAAGAATGTAGGTTTTGTGATTTAGAAGCTATGCTTAACAAATCACCAGTAAGCTATAATGGCGATTACAGCAAATTAACGGAATGTGATAAATGTATATTACATTTTTCATTGGTAATGTTGAGAAGGCAGGCGGAGTTTTTGCCGTTTGAGTATGAGGAAGCGTTTAATTTTTACAAATATGCGAATAGGAAGGTTGAGCAATGAAATTGACATGCAAGCACTGCTCTAATGAGTTTGAAATAGAAGATAATCGAATAGACACGTACTATGACTTTGAATTAGATATAAACACAGATAATCCGAATTGGCGCTATAATGCAGAAATGAGTTCTGCCATAATGAACACATACAGAGGGTTATTTGAGCGTATAGGATTTAAGGTAAACAGCGTAAAGAATTTAGAGATTAGCAAAGGTTTATATTGTCCGAATTGTGAATACTTTTATACAAATAATGAATTAGTAAAGATATTAAGCGAACGTTGTATATTTTTGTTAGATGAGTTTATTTCTAAGTTAGATTTACATCAAAGAATAAGAAAAGCTGCAATAGATTATTTTAAGGAGAAGCAGAATGTATGATTATGTAATAATATTTTTAATAACATTTTTATGTTGCTGTTGTTTTAGCTGTATGAGCAGACTAAACGACATAAGAGAAGATATAGCACAAATAAAATATAATTTAATGTACCAAGACTATAAGGAGAATAAAGATGGGAAATCTTAAAATGAAAGTTGAAGCTTTATGTTTGTATGTCTTAAAGGATGAATTTTCAAAAAGATATATAAAACATATTTATGCAGGATATACATTAACAACAGATAGTGTATTTGAAGCTAAATTATATAGCACATGGGATGAAGCTGAGGATTATCTAAGCAAGCCATATACTATAAAAAAAGTATATTTTGATTTATTAGGCAATATGGTTGGTCATGATGTAAACGTATTAGAAAGTGATTTGAAAGAGGATTAATATGGTTGAAGATTGTAAACATTGTAATATTTATAGAGTCCGAGATTATATTGAAAATCATCGTAAGGAATTTGATTTAAATTCAGAATGTGGGCAGTGTATAGCATCATTTAGTTTACGTCTTTTATTAGATAAGTGTGAATATTATGATCCACGAAGTAAAAAATATTTTGACCAAATAGAAAAAGATTTTGAAGCATATAAGAATAAAGATGATGAATAAATGTCAAGAATGTAAAGTTACATTTGAAGATTATAATGAGTTAAAAAAAAACTTTTCATTAACAGACTGCTATATGTGTAAATTAGCATTTTTTACGTGTTATCCTTTTAATTTAGCAGTTTCACGTTATAAAGAAGAATATAAATTAGAAGTATTAAATAAAATTTTTACAGTATATAAGAAAGTTAAAGGGAGAATTAAAGAATGAGAACAAAAGTTTTCAATAATTTAGAGGATTATAAGACATACGTCAAATTAAATCCAGGTACTCTTATAAATGGAGTAACACAAGAATTTTTAGATGATTTTTATGAGTCATCATTAGAGGATTGCAATTCTGACAATGCAACAAATGAATTATGTTTTAATTGTTATAATTGCAAAGAATGCCATAGATGTATGGAGATGTGGTGTTCTAAATGTTGCAATAATTGTTCAGAGTGTACAAATTGTAAAAATTGCAATGACTGCTATGATTGCAGTGAATGCATAGGCTGTTCGTATTGCTGTGAATGTGTAAAGTGTGAGAATTGCAGCAAATCATTTGAATGTGAGAGTTGTTATTTATGTAAAGGAATTTCAAACTCAAGCAATAGAGCATTTATTAAACATATAGTATTAGATAAAGATGTAATAGTATTTAATAGTTTATTTAATTTTGTAGAAAATTATAAATGCTATTTATCTGATGTTTTATGATAGAATTAAATAAAGAATATAAAGACAAGCTAAAAGGAATTAAATTTATAGATTTATTTTGTGGGTTGGGAGGTTTTAGATTAGCTTTAGAATCATTTGGTGCAGAATGTGTATTTAGTTCAGACATAGACAAGAACGTAAGCAAAACATACTTTGATAATTTTAATGATAATTGTTTGAATGATATAACAAAGACGGAGGCGGTAGAAATACCGTCTCATAATATTTTGTGTGGTGGGTTCCCTTGTCAAGCATTTAGTATAGGTGGATACAAGAAAGGTTTTGATGATGAGCGTGGAGTTCTATTTTTGGATATAATAAGAATAGCAAAATACCATCTGCCAGAATTATTGTTTTTAGAAAATGTAAAAGGATTAGTTGAGCATGACGAAGGAAAGACATTTAAAATAATTGTTGATTGTTTAGAAGATTTAGGATATAATGTTTATACAAAGGTTCTAAACAGCAAGTATTTTGACGTTCCGCAGTCAAGAGAACGTATTTATTTTATATGTATAAGACAAGATATAGACAATAAGACTTTTGAATTTCCAAAAGAAACAAAGATTAATAAAACAATAAAAGACATATTGCTTTCTTCTGATGAGATAAAAGAGAATTTGTTTATAGATAGAGAACGGTGTCATTTGAATCATAAATATACAAATAACAATTTATTTGATACAGAAGAAAAAAGGCTGTTGGTTGCTGGATACAATGGGATTAAAGACCATAACAACAACAGGATATATTACGCTGACGGTTTATTTTGTACCTATACAAAAAGCACAGGTTCAACAAATAACGGTGGTGGGATTGTATTAAACAACAAAGTAAGACGTTTGCAAAAGAGGGAAGTGATGCGTTTGTTTGGCTTTCCTGATAGTTACAAGATTGATTATTCACATTATAAGATATGCCAACAAGCTGGGAACAGCGTTGTAGTAAATGTAATACAAAGTATAATAAAGAATTTGATTGATACAAAGGCAATAAAAAGCTATCATAAATTTAATATAAAATGATTTTTTCTCATCATTTTTGTTTATCAAATAATCTCCTTAATTAATTATTAGTGATACATATTTAACG